>VBPQ01000164.1 GCA_005877185.1 Nitrososphaerota archaeon | reverse complement strand
AGGGGCCGTTCGCCCCGTTTCCGAAGTTGCGGTCGTAGAATATTGTAAAGCCGTTCTGGAACTCGGTCCTCCCCACGAGGGCGTCGTGCACGTTTGGTGACAGCGAGTTCGTGGTGTAGAAGCTGTTCGTGAACCCTGTCGCGTTGAATTGATTCGCGGAGTCGGTGTTCGCGTAGGAGAACCATGCGTGGTGGCCCATGAAGTCGCGGCTGTGCTTCAGGTTCCCCCAGTTGTCGTAGTACATCAGCGAGTAGGCGAGGAGCGCGCCGGAAGGCGAGAATATCCTGGTCCTGTTAATCCGCCCGGAGGCGTCGTAGTCGCTCTCGGTTATCCTGACCACCGCTCCAGCTGAATCCATGTCGTACTGCTTCATCATGTTCCTGGAGGTCTGGAAGTTGTAGCTCTCGTAGCCGCGTGGGCTCACCCCGTCCGATATCGTCGTGTTCGACCACACCACGTTCCCGTCGAGGATCGCGTAGGAGGTGCTGGAGCTCTGGATCAATGAAGCGGGCGCGTAGTAGACGTTTCGCGAGGTGACGTAGTAGGTCCTCACGTTCTCGGTTCCCACAGGGGCGCTCCCGTAAGCATACGTGCTCATTCCACCTGTTGGGTAGAGGACAGCGCTGATGAGCCAGCCGTTGACGCCCGTGCTGTACTGGAAGGCCGTCACCCTCCCCAGCGGGTCGGTGACGGATGTGAGGTCATTCCCCGAGTATGAGTATGCCCAGGTGCGACCTCCAGAGCTTATTGTCGTGAGACGGTTGTTCGTGTCATACGTGAATGCCGCGGTCCTCCCGATGGCATCGGTCACCTGAGAGATGTACCCGTTCGAGCCGTAAGCGAAGGAGAGGGTGTTGTTTCCCGTATGATCAATTATCGCGGTCAGCTGCTTCGCCCCGTTGTACTGGTACTGAGTCCCGTCTCGCGGGTAGAGGGTGAAGGTGCCATCCGAGTTGTGGACCAGCTTGAAGTCGTTGCCCGCGTGGTACTCGAAGACGTTCCCGGACCACTGGTACGGGTAGGCCTGCCCGCCTGAGAGGTGGAGGTAGTTCGGCCCCAGCCAGGGGAAGTCGAGCGACCATCCGTTGCCCAGGTTCGAGAGGGTGAAGTTGTCGTACTGGTATGGCGACGAGGAGGCGGACGAGGACCGAAACGCGTAGGGAGTCGAGAAGACGCGGGCGATATCCAGGTCTATCCCTCTCCCCGGCAGGTACAGGTCGTCCTGCCTCACCGTCAGGAGGCCGTTGCCCGGCGACACGTACTCGTCGAGGTGGGCGAAGTATGCGGAGTATGGAGCGAGGCCGGGCTTGCCCCACGAGTTCGTCGAGGAGGCGGCGTCAGGGATTACCGCTGGGAGCGCGGCAAACCGGATGTTGTACGGCGAGGAGGAGCCTGCGATCCAGGTCAGGCCGAGGAGGGACGATGTTGAGTACAGTGCGGCCAGCGATGGATTCTGCATGTTCGCCTCTCCCGTGAAGGCGTTGACCGACGCCCAGGTATTGCCACCGTCCGTACTTCGGTTGGTGAATATGATATTGGTGGTGGAGTCGGCGACCGTGGCAAATGGCCGACCAGATGAATCGGTCGTGAGGCCCACCTGGATGCTGTCGCTCCCGGTCGGTTTGATGGTGCTGACATGGCTCGCGAGCCCCCCGTACGGATAGCTGAAGAATGAGGTGCCGCCCGAGGTGACTAAAGCGGCGTACGTCGTGTCTCCCGCAGAGACCGCAGAGAAGCTGCAGCCACCCCAGGCATCGTTGCACTGCTCGCTGGTCGTGACTGTAGAGGGGGAAGACCAAGAGTTCCCGTCGTAGTTTCTCACGGCGCACGTGCCTCCGGTGTCGCAGTCCACAAGAGCGAGCCTTCCGGATGTCAGCGGGACCAGTTCTCCGGCCTGCAGGTTGTTGTAGCTCCCCGCGTACGAGTAGAGGGAGGTGGACCACGTGTTCGTCGAGTTCGTCCACTTCAGGACGGTGATGTAGGAGGGGAATTCGCTCCCCGCCTGATAGCCTCGCGGGCACTTTCCTGTGGTGGTTTCGAAAGAAGCGAAGACGTTCTGATAGCTGTCCATCACCACGGAATTGCTGATGATGTTGGTGACGTAGGGGCCGCAGACGCCGTAGAACCTTGCATACGCATCGGTGAGTGTCCTAGTTATTGTCCCGTCGGGGTTCAGGGCGCCGTGCCCCCAGACGAATGCCTGTGCTTCACCGATCTCGTCGATGACGTAGTAGTAGTGACCGTTCCGGGTGTTCACCCAGACCGAGAGCATCGGCTGATAGTACCAATCGTCGGAAATCTGAGTCGGGCTTGTCCAGGTGACACCATCTACGCTGCTCGCCACCTCGATGCAGGTGTAGTAGCCGCAACTTACCTCGTAGAACAGCCACCACCTCCCGTTTGCGAACCAGAGGTTGCGACTCTGCTGCTGCATCGTGGAGACCCCTGTGCCGCTGACCGTCTGGGGGTCGATTGCGAAGGTCGGGCCGACGGTCCAGGAGAGAACGTTCAGCGTCCTGTCAAAGCTGGGGGCGTACGCCAGGCTGTCGCCCCAGTCAAACCCGAGTTGAACCCTTGTGTCGTTCCTCCCCCCACCAAACCAGGCCCGGTGAGCGTCCAGCTTGACCGGTGGCTTGTTGAACCTCAAGGACAGCGACCCCGCCCTTCCGACCCTCCAGTCCGCCTCCCCAGAGATCGCGACCTCTAGACCGGCCGGCTGACAGTATTGCTTCCTTACCGAGTAGGAGACGGTGACGTTGGCGATCGTCTGTCCACCCAGCACCCAGAGATAGTTCTGAAGCGCCATGCTGCTGTTGCCCCGCAGCGCGGTTACTGCGGTCCCGGGGAGGCCCCTGAGGCCCTTAATCGCGAAGCTGTTGCCCCGGTCGTCCTGAGCGAGAAAAGTGCCGTTGGCGTAGAAGGTGTAGGCGTGCCTGACGTACGACGAGGAGGGCTCACCCATCAGGAGGAGCGTGGGAATGTTGACGGCGATTGTCCAGTTGCTGGCCCTGTGCGAGAGAGGCTCTCTGGGGAGCTGCGGATATGCGCACTGCTGCGACACAGTCTGGTTCCAGGTGTTGCGGTAGGTGACGGTTCCGGGCGGAAGGGGCTGCCCTGGGCTCATCTGGGTTACTGGTGTCTGAGTCGGATTGGGTTGAGGAGGGGGATTCCCGGGCAGTGGAATGAAGAGCGATGGCTGCACGAACAGCAGCAGGAACAGCAGACGCATACCTCTTCGCATGAATCGCCACCTGATTTCCCAAAAACT
>VBPQ01000167.1 GCA_005877185.1 Nitrososphaerota archaeon | reverse complement strand
AATCGGGCGTACGTCGATGGACAGCCCCAGGATAACAGTCGTCAAGCATCCTATGGCCCTCGAACAGCTGACCCTCGCCCGAGACAGGCGAAGCGACCAGGTGATCTTCAGAAAGGCCATCTTCCGCTTGGGGAGAATGCTCGCCTACGAGTTCCTCCGCACCCTCGAGACGAAGGAAGTTGAAGTCGAAACACCCCTCGAGAAGTCGCGGGGGAAGAAGATCAAAGGGAACGACAAGATCGTAATAGTCATGATCCTGCGGGCCTCGATTCCCTTCGTCGAGGGGATGTACAAGATGCTCCCGATGGCGAGGACGGGGATAATCAGCGCGTGGAGGGGAGAGCCACCCGACTTCAGGATAGAGGTCAGTTACGCGAAGATACCGACGATTCACGAAGACGACATCGTGATCATAGCTGACCCGATGCTCGCGACGGGCCACACCCTCCTCGAGGTGGCGAACAGGGTCATGGCGAGAGGAAAGCCGAAGAGGTTGGTCTTCTTCTCGATCATCTCCGCCCGTCAGGGGATCAACTACGTCAGCAGGGCCTACCCGAACGCCGAGTTCTACACATGCGCGATCGACCGTAAGCTGAACAAGGAGGGCTACATCCTGCCCGGATTGGGGGACGCAGGGGACAGGGCTTTCGGTTCGCCTTACTGAACCACCCTCTCGACCTTCTTCAGCTGGAGGTTGTACATCTCGACTATCTCCTCGACCGTCGTCGCGTCCTCCGGCTTCTTGTCGTCTCTTATCTTCCCCGTGAACTTTGGGAACCTCAGGGCGAGCCCGCTCTCCTTCCGTATCCTCCCCATCCCCGCGGGGTGGATCGGAGAGAGCGTTATCTCGGAGGCTATCGTCTCGATGACGAGATGAGGCCTGAACCAGACGTTTGGGACCAGGTTAGACTCTACGTTCGGCGGCTTGACCCGACTCTCGTATTTCTTGAGCAGGCGAGGGAACTTCTGGAGGTCCTCATCGGTGAAGCCCGTCCCAATCTTTGAAACCGTAGGGAAGTTAGCCTTCTTGTCGTCGTAAGCCGCGAGGAGGTAGGTCCCGTACGTCCCGGCCCTCCTGCCCCTCCCGTGGAAGGCACCGACAATCACGAGGTCGATCGTGTCTGTGAGCTCGCTTCGGTACTCTCGCTTGAGCTTCACCCATGAGAACTCCCTCGCGCCCGCACGGTAGACGCCCTCCAGGTCCTTCACGACGAGCCCTTCGCAGCCGTTCGCGATCGCTTCCTCCATGAACTTCTCGACCTCTTCAGGGTCGGCGGTCCGAAGGGCAGGGACGGGCCTCGTCCTTTCAGTCTCCTTCACGACGCTCTCGAGCTTGGCGCGTCTCTCCCTGTAGGGGGAGTTCGTGAAATCCTTCCTCTCGGCGGAGAGGAGGTCGAAGAAGTTGAGGGCGACGGGATACTGCTTCATTGCCTCGGCCACTCCGTACTTTCGCCGCCTGTGCATGAGTTCCTGAAAGGGGAGGTACTCCCCCGTGTCCTCGTTTATGGCCACCACCTCTGCCTCCAGGATCGCCTCCTTCGAGGCGACGTTCTTCGCGACAAGTTCGAGAACGTCGGGGTAGTTGTGGGTGATGACCTCGAGCCTGCGCGAGAAGAGAGTGGCGTCTTCGTCTTGTTTGTGGATCTGCAGCCTCTCTCCGTCCAGTTTGTACTCAGCCGCCACGACCTTGTTGCCCAGTTTCGCGATGATGGCCTTCGCGGAATCCAGCCTCTCGGCGAGCATGGGCCGAATCGGCACGCCGACTTCGACTCGAATCGCCTGTATCCCCCCAAGCCCTTTCGAGGCGAGGGTCTCGACGATGAAGCCCAGGTCCGGATGGATGTTGTATGCCCTCTCCAGGAGCGGTCTTCCCCCTTTGCTTCCGAGAAATGCGAGAGCACACGCGTCTAGCATCGTGTAGTCGGCAACGCCCAGTCTGAGCTCCCCGGTCACCGCACGCATGATGTACTTCGCCTCGAGAGGGGAGGCGTCGTTGAGTAGGCTTGCGAGTTCCCTCTGCTTCGCCTCCACCGAGCCCTCCCCGGCGGTCTGCGAGACCTTCAGCAGCGTCTTGTAGACTCGTTCAAGCGTCAGCCGCTCGGAGATGAGAGTCCCCTGGCTCTTCTTCGAGAGGAGCTGTTCAGCCGCGCTCCCCACGTCTCCCAGCTTGACATAGGTCTTGTAGACTGCGTCTTGGGAGAGACCACTCGCGCTGGCGATGACCCTCAGTGCGAGCTTCTCGGCCAGCCCGAGCTCGACTCCCTCGTAGTCGGGCCTCAATTTCCCCTGCGTGAGGTAGGCGAGCATCGGGAGTTCGTCTCGCGGCGTCTTCTTCAGGAGTTCGGCGAGAATCTCCGTCATCTCAATTCTCCCGGAGACCGCATCGAGCTTGCGATATGTTTCTGCGACGGTCGAATAATTCAATTCAGTAGGGTCGCCGGGTAGCCTCGCCTCTTTTTACGTTTACCAGATGTGAGCGAGAAAGCCCGTGGGCTTCAGCCGTGGGATGAATCGCGTTGGGGCTTAAATCGAATAACCTTGTATTATCTTCAAGGGCATGAAGAAGAGAGCATTCCGATTCCGTCTGTACCCGAACCACAAGCAGGAGCGCAGGCTTCTCAGGATGATGGAGGCATCGCGGCGGCTCTGGAACGACGCCCTCGCCCACAGGAGAGGCGCTGGGAGGAGAGGAGGCTCTCCACCTCGTACAGCCAGCAGTGCTGGATTCTAACCGCCGAGAGGCGGGTCGACCCCCTCTTGGGGGAGCTCTACTCGCAGGCGGGGCAGGAGGTGCTCAAGCGCCTCGACAGGGCCTTCGAGGCGTTCTTCGACCAACGGATGAGATATCCGAGGTTCAAGAAGTTCTCCTCGGCGGGCTCGTTCACCTATCCCCAGGCGTACAACGGCTCGGTGAAGCCCGATGCGGTTCGGAGGAGGCTCTTCCTCTCGAAGGTCGGGAACGTCAGGGTGGTCTTTCACAGGCGGCTCCCGCACGGGAAGCCGAAGACCTGCACCGTCGTCAGGGAGCCGAACGGCGAGTGGTACGCCTCCCTGGTGTATGAAGACGACGAAGTAGCGGAACCATCGTCGACGAAGCCCGCATCGCCCGTCGGGATAGACCTGGGGTTGAAGTCGCTGGTAGCGACCACAGACGGCGTGAAGACCCCACACCCGCAGTTCCTCAGGAGAGCAGAGGGGAGGCTGAATCGCCTCCAGAGAAACTTCTCGAGGACGCGCAAAGGCTCGAAGAACAGGGGGAGGGCGCGAAAGCTGCTGGCCGTCCAGTCGTCCATGGTCGCCCGACAGCGCAAGGACTTGAACCACAAGCTCAGTAGCGACCTTGTGAGGAGGCACGACCTGATTGCGATCGAGGACCTGAAGGTCAGGAACATGGTGAGGAACCATGCCCTGGCCAAATCGATCGCCGATGCCGGTTGGGGACAGCTTCGGAGATTCACGGAATACAAAGCGACACGAGCGGGCAGGCTCGTCGTCACCGTTCCTCCCGCCTACTCGACGCAGGAGTGCTGCTTCTGTGGGACGTTGAATCAGGTTCCTCTCAGCGTCCGCTCTTTTGACTGCCGAGGTTGCAAGAAGACGTTAGACCGCGACTTCAACGCGGCCTGGATTGTGCTGAAGCGAGGACTCGCTCAGGTAGGGCTGGACAGGCCCGAGCTCAAGCCTGTAGAGACTGGGCCCCTATTGCCACCGACAAGCGGGACCACAAGCCTGGTCGGTGAAGCAAGAACTATACGCGGCGAGAATCATGC
>VBPQ01000156.1 GCA_005877185.1 Nitrososphaerota archaeon | reverse complement strand
ACTTGCTCCCAAGCGGTCCCACAGGATTCTATTGGGCAAACGGAATCCTTGTCGGCAGCACACTCACCCAAGAGGGTTGAGCAGGTGCAAGTGATAACCGGTCCGGCAGTGGAAGGATGCTTGGACAGTTTTCTCCCTGCTGAACCTATCCCCCACTTTCTTAAGTAGCGGCCTCCGCGGACGAGCCTTCTTGAATCTGGAGAATAAAGTGGGCGCCGTGACTGGTGCCTCGAGCGGCATCGGCCGCGCGATAGCCCTCGATATGGCTTCGAAGAAGATGAAGCTGCTTCTGGCGGCGAGGCGCCCGAGTCTTCTCCAGGAGGTAAGCAACGAAGTAACGCGGAGAGGCGGTGAGGCCACGGTACTTGTGGCCGACGTTTCGACGAAGGAAGGCGCCGAGAGCGTCGTGAAGGAGGCCGGCGAAAGGTTCGGCTCCCTCGACGTTCTCGTGAACAACGCCGGGGTCGGTTTCTTCGGGCCGCTGGAGGAGGCGACCGACGCCGCGATTGAAAAGGTAATCGCGACGAACCTCATGGCGCCGATCTACTCCACGCGGGCCGCGATCCCGCTCATGAAGGGAAGACACGGGGCAATCGTGAACATCTCGAGCCTCTCCGCCTTCGCACCCCAACCGTGGCTCTCGCTCTACTCGACGACAAAGGCTGCGCTCAGAGGGTTCAGCACGAGTATGCAGCTCGAGCTGCAACCCCTGGGGATAAGGGTCATCGGCGTCTACCCGGGGTACATCCGCACCGACTTCGAGAAGGCTGAGGTCACCACGGATGCCGGCCGGAAGACAGGCAGGAGGGAGGAGATGGGAAAGCCGGGAGTCGTCCTCGACGCGACGAACGTCTCGAAAACCGTCGTGAAGGCGCTCGAAAATGACGCCGAGGGGGAGGTCTTCATCGGTGCTTCCGGACGCGTCTTGGCTCTCGTCGCTACTCACCTCTCCCCTCTCGTCAAGCGGTACTGGAGGAACCGCTACAGACGAGTCCTTGGGAGCGCTGGGTGAGGATATGGACCTCTACGCCCTGGAGTACGGGCAGGACGACCCGACGAAATGCACCGCGAGAAAGATGGTCAGGATGGATATGGCGAGGAGCGTGAACCGCAAGTTCCACGCCTCCGACAGCACGGTCGTCCTGAATCCCTACGGGCACAGGACAATCTCCCCCGACGATAGGGGGGTGAAGGGAATCCTCGTCCTTGACTGCTCCTGGAAGCAGGCGAAGGAGGTCTTCTTCAGGAAGCTCGGGGGGAAGCATCGCCGCCTCCCCGGGCTGCTCGCGGCCAACCCCACGAACTACTCGAGGCTCGGGATTCTGAGCTCCCTCGAGGCGCTCGCTGCATCGCTCTTCATCCTCGGAGAGGATTCGCAGGCGGAGGGGCTCCTCGCGCTCTACAAGTGGGGCCCGACCTTCGAGACTTTGAACAAGGAGCCGCTT
Source organism: Nitrososphaerota archaeon (assembly GCA_005877185.1). GTDB lineage: Archaea > Thermoproteota > Nitrososphaeria > Nitrososphaerales > Gagatemarchaeaceae > TA-13. Next base: position 2,002 of record VBPQ01000156.1, on the reverse strand, counting down.
GAAGCCTACAGGAACGCGAGGTCGGAGGCGGAGGTCCTGAAGTTGGAGCGCGAGTTCTTTCCCCAGCTCTACGAGATGCCGTCATGATGAGCAGCTGATTGCCTCCCCGTGACGCGCCCTCGCTTCTTTCTTCTTGGTAAGTCCATTATCTCGCCCATGGTACCTAACTTAAGGGCAAATTTTCCAGCTAACTTCTAATAATCGTGAACACCAGCTGGGAAGAGGATGTAGGCAAATGGTTGATCTCGTCCAGGCAGCGAGCATCATAATTCCGCTCATTGTTGTGGCTTGGATTGTAGAAAGATCCCTCCACATCGTTCGACCTACGCAGCGAGGCCTCGTGGAAAGAAACGGCAGATACAACCGCTTTGTGAACACTGGACTGACCTTCCTCTTCCCAGTAATCGACCGATTGATCAAGGTGAACGTCACCGAACAGATAACCGAACCGGAACCCCAGGTCATCATCACGAAGGATAGACTCAACCTGAGCATCAACATGGTAGTATCATACAAGGTGCGACCCGACGAGGCATCGGTAAAGAATAGCGAGTACAGCGTGAACAACTACAGACAACAGATAGACATCTTGGGGCATGTAGCCCTGAGGGATATCTTGGGCTCCATGGTCTACGAAGAAGCAAACCAGGGGAGAGACGTCATCAATCAACAGCTGCTGACCAGGCTCAAGACCCAAACGGACTCTTGGGGCATCGACATCGTCAGGGCGGAAATCAAGGACATCAGACCACCGCAAAACATTCAGGATTCGATGAACAAAATCATCGAGGCGGAAAACACTAAGAAATCTGCGGTAAATCAGGCAGATGCGTTGGCGGCCCAAGCTGATGGCCAAAAGAGAGCGGCGATAGCACAGGCTGAGGGAGAGCGGCAGGCGCAAATCCTCAAAGCTGAGGGACTGAGACAGGCGACAATCTCGATAGCTGAAGGAGACGCAGGGGCTACGAAACTAAGAAATGAGGCTTTGACAACCTACTTCAAGGACAACGCAGTCGTGTTCAAGAAGCTGGAAGCGATTCAGTCCGTGATGAACAATGCAAAGATCATTGTGCCGGAGGGAAACCTGACGACATTGATACTCAACGAAGCCGAAAAACTGGACAGACAATTGCTTCCCGTTAGAGTGCCTGATAAAGAATAAATCACTAAAGGCTCCCACCAATTCGCGAGGCCCTCCTGACCGGGGCATCGGGGACAACGACAGGTTTATGTCCGCATGCATTGCTGTAGGAATTGACGCGAGTCGGTGGACGGGCCACGGGGGTCTCCTGGGGAAGTTCCTCCCTCATCGCAGGATGCATGGTGCCGAGAGGCACCGCCGGAGACGGCGGGCAACGGAACAGAAACGACACCCCGGTCGCCAGACGCGGTGATGGGGCGACCCTGAGTTCGGCGGCTTTGGGGATGAAACGGCCGACCCATGCAGAGCAAGGCCAAACATGGTCGGAGAAGCGCCTGCGCCAGACCAAGGTAGGCCGCTAAGCTGAATCTCGTCTAGAACAGGAGGAGGACTATGGCCGACACGCGTCGAAGACAACTCGGACGGAAAACCCTCGCCCCGTCGACGAAAAAACGAGAAGCATCCTTTCCCCCCCGGCCCATAATTCTGATCGAGTTGAGCCTTGCGATGCTGCTGAAGAAGAATGACGCGAAGGGCTTGCAACCGTCCTCGCATTTCAAAGGGGGCGCTTCCGAAGCGGGGTCATGAAGCTGATCGCGAATGCTCATACGTGGAGCGTCGAACATTATTTCGGGGCGGCAAAGGGCCGCCTCAGGCTATGGAATATGACCCTCGATTTCTTGCTACTTTCGAAGCCTTCCGTTCCGGAGACGGCTGCGTGGTGCACGTAGTTCATCGGATTTCTACGAGCCTTGGTAATTATTCTCCACGCAAGAATGGAGCGTTGCTCTTCCGTTCTAAGGGCGTGAGGACAATTGTTTGGGTCGGAAGGAATTCATCCGGATATCAGTATGGAACCCC
>VBPQ01000155.1 GCA_005877185.1 Nitrososphaerota archaeon | reverse complement strand
GATCAGCCTCAGATGCTCTTCCTTCGGCGTCAGACCCATCTGACGGAGCTGGTGAGAGATTCCGTGCCTCCCGGCGTGCTTCCCCGCCTGGAACCATCGCATACGTCCGACCGTTGAAGGCTCGAAGGGTTCGTAGGTGAAGGGATTGGAGAGGATGCCGTGGGTGTGGATCCCGGATTCGTGCCCGAAGGCGTTCTCTCCGATGATCGCCTTGTTGGGCTGAACGACCACCCCGGTGAGCTTGGAGACGAGTCGAGACGTCTCGTAGAGAAGGCCGGTCCTGATTCTCGTTCTCAGCCCGTAGAGGTTCTGGCAGGTCACGGCGAATTCCTCAAGCGACGTGTTGCCCGCCCTCTCCCCGATTCCATTCACGGTCAGATGGGCCTGCTCCGCCCCGGCCAAGACGCCGCCGATGCTGTTTGCGACGGCCAGCCCGTAGTCGTTGTGGCAGTGAACGCTCACCAAAATATTCTCAGAGACGGACTTCGCCACCTTCACATAGCTCGCCATCTTTTCAGGCGTGGCGGTGCCGACGGTGTCCGGGATGTCCAGCCTGTCAGCCCCCGCGTCCCATACGCGCCTGACGACTCGCCTGAAGAAGCTCAGGTCGGTCCTCGTCGAGTCTTCGGGCGAAAACTCCACCTTGACGCCAAGACTCTTGGCGTAGCGCACACCTTCCGCCGACCTTCTGAGCATCTCTTCGCGTGTGATGTGCAGTTTGTGCTTCAGATGAATGTCGGAACACGCGAGAAAGACGTGAACCGAGCCCACCCCGCACTGGATTGCCGTATCGATGTCTAGCTTCTCGGCCCTCGCGAGAGCACAGATTTCCGCAGAAAGACCGGCCTTCGCAATCAGGCGAACGCCCTCCTGCTCTCCCTTCGAGGTTATCGGGAAACCAGCCTCAATGACATCGACGCCGAGCCTATCGAGCGCCTGCGCGATCTGGAGCTTCTCCTCAGGGATGAGAGAAACGCCAGGCGTCTGCTCGCCGTCTCGAAGCGTGGTGTCGAAGACCCTTACGATTTTCCCCTTCGCCATGTAATCAACCCTTGGGGACGGCGGTCGTTCCCGTCCTAGCCAGTTCGAGTATCTGCGATCTGTCGAACCGGTGAATGAAGCGGTCTATCTCGCTCGGGGTTCCGATTATCTCGACGGTTATGCTGCGGTCGGAGGTTTCGACGATGCGGGCCCCCTGGAGCCGTCTGTCGTCCAGGTGTGAGACGCTGGATAGGTTCAGCTTTACGAGGGCCAGCTCTCTCGCAGTCACCTCCTCGGGGCTGTAGGTTTGGGCTTCGTAGACGTCGATCACCTTGCTGAGCTGCTTTGCGAGGAAATCAAGAGTCGCGTCATCCCCGTTGACGGTCATCGTGATTCTCGACCTGTCACCGCCGTTGGTAACCCCGCAGGTGAGTCCTTCGATGTTCAGCCGCATGAGCCTGATCATGTGTGTTACTCTGAAGAGGGTCCCCGGTTTGTTTTCAACGAGGACGGAGAGAATTTTCAGGGCTGTCAAAAGATTGCCATCTCCTTGGGGGGCCCCACAATCGTCTCCTTGATGCTCTTTCCGGGGGGCATGAACGGAAAGACGTCCTCCTCGGAAGAGACTGGGACGTCGATTACCGCGGGCGAGTCGAGAGAGATGCCTTCCTTCAGGGCCTTCCCGAATTCTTCGAGCGTCGTCACCCTCTTGGCAAAAGCACCGTACGCCTCCGCCAGCTTGACGAAGTCGGGAGACTTGCCGAACTTCACACCCGAGAACCTGCGGTTGTACATCAGCCTCTGCCACTGCTCCACCATCCCCAGGCTCCGGTCGTTGACGATAATGGAGACAATCGGGATCTTCTCGTCCACCGCCGTTCCCAGACTGTTCTCGGTCATCATGAAGCTGCCGTCTCCGTCGAAATCCACGACGGGAACGTCTGGCTTCGCCACCTTCGCCCCGATGGCCGCCGGCAAGCCGAACCCCATCGTACCCAGACCGGTAGAAGTGATCCAGGTTCTGGGCTTCAGGACTCTCCAGTGGATCTCGCACCACATCTGATGTCTGCCGACGCCTGTCGTGAGGATGGTCTGTGGCGGGAGGACCTCTCTCATCTTCCTAACTAGCTTCGGTCCCGAGAGCTCGGAATCGTAGTCGGTGTAAGCTGGGATGCTCTTCATCTCCTCTCTCACCTGCCTGATTCTCGCGAGCCAGGGGTTGGAGTCGCTCCTGCTGGTGATGCGCCGGGCGAGCGCCTTGTGGACTTTCGTCAGCACCTGGTTCGCGTCTCCCTGGATGTAGAGGTCGACCTGCTTGTTCTTGTTGAACTCTGAGGGGTCGGCGTCGATGTGGATTATCTTGGCCTGCTTGCAGAACTCGGAGAAGGTGCCTGTAGACCTGTCAGAAAAGCGAACCCCGACTGCCATGAGCAGGTCGCACTCGGAGACCAGCTTGTTGGACTCCGCCCGTCCGTGCATACCTATGGGCCCCAGACAGAGGGGGTGACCTTCGGGGAAGGAACCCTTCCCCTGAAGGGTTGTGATGACGGGGGCCATCAAGAGCTCGGAGACCGCTTGGAATGGCTCGTAAGCGTTGGAGATTCTGATCCCTCCCCCGCCCATCATCAACGGCTTCTCGGCCTTGACAAGCATCTCGGCGGCCCTCTCGATTGCCGCAGGGTCGACCTCCACGGACGGTCTGTAGCCTTTGACCTCTACACTCTCCGGGAAGCGGATATCCCGTACTTCCTGCTGAACGTCCTTCGGTATGTCCACGAGGACCGGACCTGGCCTCCCGGAGGTCGCGATGTAGAACGCCTTCTTGATCCCAGACGGGATCTCCTCCGCGCTGAGTGGCTGGATCGAGTACTTCGTGATGGGAGTCATCACCCCGATGACATCGGTCTCCTGGAAGGCGTTTCGACCCGTCATCGCCTTCGGCACCTGCCCGGTTATCGCGACAACCGGAGATGAGTCGGCGTATGCGGTCGCTATTCCGGTGACGAGGTTGGTCGCGCCGGGACCTGAGGTCCCCATGCAGACACCAGCCCTCCCCGAGACCCTCCCAAACGCGTCCGCCATGTGTGCGGCACTCTGCTCGTGGCGCACCAGAATGTGGCGGATGCCCGAATCGAGAAGAGCGTCGTATATGGGGAGATTTGCGCCGCCGGGCATACCGAAGACGTACTTCACGTGCTCCTGTCTCAGTGTCTCAACGACGGCCTGCGCACCAGAGATTTCAGCCATCAAGACCAACTCCCAATTTTTTTCGAACCCCACAGGCGTTATTGTTAGAACCGTGGAGGGTTCTAAGCCAGAATCAGAAGAAGAAGCGACGCTATAACAGGCACAGGAACAAACTCAATCTCTGCGGCGCTTCCGTCCATGCGACCCCTCTGTTCTCGAATTCACGTTATAAGCATGGCAAGAAAAATGTGCACAGACATGCTAACTTTTTTCCCGGCCAGGTTGGGCTCACGGCGGCCCCAGTCTCGGGAGGATTCTCTCGAAGGAGAGAGCCGCGGAGAGGAGCCTTTGGTCCTCCATAACATCCCCCACGAGCTGTAGCCCCACGGGCAGGGCCTCACGTGTCGCCCCGCAGGAAATGGAAATCGCGGGGGCTCCCACCAGGTTGAACGGCTCGGTCAGCCGCAGGAGGGCGGTCCTGACGTCCATCGAAGTGTTCCCGACCGCGACCCTCACGGCGTTCAGGCGAGGAGCGGCAATACAGGTCGTCGGAAGAAGAAGGAGG
>VBPQ01000163.1 GCA_005877185.1 Nitrososphaerota archaeon | reverse complement strand
GGGGGTAGACGCCCTGGAACTCCAGCGGATTTTCGGTGGCGATCACCATGAAGGGGGACGGCAGCTTCTCCGTGTACCCCTCGACAGTGACCTGCAACTCCTGCATCGATTCGAGGAGCGCGCTCTGCACCTTGGGAGGCGCTCGGTTTATTTCGTCGGCGAGGAGTATGTTTGTGAAGACGGGCCCCCTCCTGAACTCGAACTCCCGGCTCTTCATATTGAAGATGAAACCTCCCACAATGTCGAGTGGAAGCATATCCGGGGTGAACTGGACCCTCTTGAATGCCAGGCCCAGGCACTTCGAGAACGCCTTCGCCAGCATCGTCTTGGAGACCCCGGGGACCCCCTCGATGAGGGTGTGCCCCCTCGCGAGCATCGAGACGAGCAGGAGCTCCGTCTCTTCCTCTCTCCCGACCACAACCTTGCCTACTTCCTTCAGCACCCTGGTTCTAATGTCCGTCTACTCTCACACCTCTCGGAAGGATGGCCGCGAGCCTCAGCACCTCCTCCTGCACCTTCTCCGGAAGGGTCGCACCGCCGTACCTGAACGCCTCATACCTCTCCAGGGCAAGTTGAACCCGACCCCAGTCGACCTTCAGGCGAAGGCGCTCGGCGAGGGAGAGTGCCTCCCTGAGAGTGAAGCCCGCAGGCAAGTCGGGGAACGCCTTCAGAAGAGACTTCTCGAGCAGCGCGAAGGCTAGCACGGGGTCCTCAACCCGCGGCGTCGCCGCTCTTCTCCTCGCCTCGAACACTCCCAATATCAGCGAGAGATAAATGAGGATATCCACGGGGACCAGGAGGTTCAGCGCGAGAAGGTCTTCAAGCGGCATGCGTGAACACCCCGTAGGAGGGCTTGTAGAAAGCAATCCCCAGCCCCATCCCCTCCGAGATCTTGATGGACTCCACTGGCCGCAAGGTCAACCAGACGACCGGACCTCGTTGGTCCAGGCTGAGGAGCGAAAGCCGGGTCTCTTGAGGTAGTAAGATAATCGCTACCCGAAACGGCTGCCCCTTCGCAGTCACGGTCAAATTCGGAAAGGTGTACGGGTACGGAGGGCGCAGAACTTCCAAGAAGAGGGCTGTACTTTTGTTGACGGGCTGGATCCCAGAGTCCGTAACGGCGCTCATCGTTTCCCATGGTGTTAGCCACCCCGATGAATCTCGGTCGACAGCCTCGTAGAAAGTTATCGGGTGGAGCTGTCGGGTCGCGAGGACGTCGACCTCGGTAACCTCTCCGGGGAGTATGTTCACGGCCGTCGAAAGATGGAATCTTTGGTCATTTATTGCGACCGAATACTCGCCGGGGTCAATTGGAAGCTCAAAGGTCCCACTGAAGGTGAGCGCGGCCAAGGCTAGGGAGGTTGCCCCGCGAATTGAAATGTTGACTCCAGATAGCGGAAATTCCCCGAGGAAGCCTCCGGGGAAGCCTCCGAAGCTAGCCCAGGTCTTTACTATAAGCCTCCCCTCACCGCCCACCTCCGTGTAGTTCCCCCCGAGGTCGATGAATCTCCTTCGCGGTCCGATCGGAACTGGGCTACTGAGCGAGCTGACGGCGCCGCTCAGGAGGAACGAAGAAACTACAAGGATGAGTAATAGCCCCACGCTTGTGAGACGCGTCGTCGAAGTCCTCAACTTCATCCGTTTCATCCTCCTGAGCCGTAAAAGTCTTTGGATTCGAACAGATGTTCAAGACTCGGGCGGGCGTTCGAAACCAGCGCAGAGCATGCCATAGTACGTGGGCACTTGGTAAGAGTGGAACCTCGGCTTCATCTCCACACGGTCTAGCACACCAGCCAGCATCGCCATCTGCCAAAGGCTGTCAGGCTTGGCCTCTCTTCCGAGACTCGGTGAAAGGTCGAGGATGGATTTCATCTGGTTTCTCCTGACCGCCTCGACGACGAGTCTATCGTAGACGGAGGCCCTTGGGCTGAAACCGTACGGCCCATCCTTCTTGTGTGCGTGGGCCTGGTCCGCACTGGCGACAAAGACGATTCTCTTTTCATCTCTCTCCGCCAGGTCGCCAAAGACCATCCCAAACTCGTAGTTCCTCGCTAGCGCTATCTCCCTCGAGGGTGTTACGATGACTATCTCGCTCTTCAATCGGTTTTCCTTCAGGAAGAACCAGAGGGGACAAGGGTTCCCCAGTCCATCGGCATCTCCGACGAGGGCCCTTCGGCGGTGCCGTAGTTCGCGCCGACGACGGGGAGAGCGGCGCTCGAGGACCTCCGAAGGAGCTTCCTCGCGAATTTCACATCGCAGCGCGCCTTCAGGGAGACCTCTCTCCGAGACTCCCTAAGCCTTCCGGAAGAGTTCTCGGAGATTACTAACCCGATCTTCCCGAGGAGCCTCAAGTTGTGGGGTGTGGCTACCACGATCGTGTCGGGCCTGGCGCTTTTGACGCTCTCCGCGAGCCGGCGTATCGCGACGCGGGTCGGTTGAAACCTCTTCAGTTCCCTTCCGTTTGCAAGTCTGGGGATGACCTCCGCTCCGTGCGGTGCGACGCAACAGTAGACAATCGTCAGTCCCCTCCCACCCCGCCCTTTGACACGACAGCCTCAGTAGACATAGGCCGTCAGCGGCTTCGCGACGACCCCCGACAGAAACTCGCGGAGCGTCCTCTGGTCCGAGAATTCCCTGAAGGACATCTTCTTCCCGGGGACCAACTTTCCGTTCCTCGCCTCCGCATCGCTGATTCCGAGGGAGTACCTTCCCGAGTGCCTCGTGACGAACACGAGCTTCTTCCTGCCTTCGCTCTCCGCCAAAATCCTCACTCCTTCATCTGCGTCCAGGTCCTGGAGCTCGTCCAAGAGCTCTGACATCGATTTGACCCTCCTCTCGTAAACCAACGAATGCATCTCCCCGCTCAGTCTGAAGGCAGTATAATCCTTTGGTTCTGATAACTCCTCGGATACCCCCTCCGAGTCCAATCGGCGAATTGGCTGTCAACGTAATTGGGTATCAACGGAGAAGGGAGGACGAAAACCCCACAAGCGCGAAAAACACACCGAAAGAGGATTCGGAGAATTACCTACCAACACAAAATGGGAGGCAAACGGAACGAAATTGAGTACATGGGAGGTAATGCTGGTTTTGTATTTAACTACACCGATGTATCGCTGCAGATTGACGCTTGTATCGCGTGCACGATACATTCTGCTGTCTCATGATGTCCATCTCCAGATAGACGCTCTGATAGGCGCTGGAGAAGATAGGAACTGCGTGATTCTTGACCCCTAGAGGAGGCCAACCCGTCATTGCGCGGCACGAATCCTTTTACGAAGAAGCTGGCGGATGCGAAGCCTTGGCGCCCCGGGAGAGGAACCGTAATGGCGGCAACCCGACTAGGCTGAAGCTCTTCAACACGATATCGATGCGGAAGGAGAGGTTCGAGAGCCTGACCCCTGGCCAGGTGAAGATGTTTGTGTGCGGTCCCACGATTCAGGACAACATTCACGTGGGGCACGTTCGAACCTACGTCTTCTACGACGTGCTGGCGAGATATCTGAGGTATCTCGGGTTTGACGTGCGGTTCATCCTCAACATCACGGACATTGACGACAGCATCGTGAGGGGCGCGAAGAGGAGAAGACGTACCGTTGAAAGCTTCCTAGAACTGAACGAGAAGACGTTCCTTCGCGACGTGAAGGCTCTTGGGATTTCGACGATAAGCTCCTTCGAGCGCGTCTCAAGATACCTCCCTGTGATGATCCAGCAGGCCTCAGGACTCATTCGAAACGGACACGCTTACAGGGCGGACGGCGGCGTCTACTTCGACGTCGAGAAGTTCCCAGCCTTCGGGAAGCTCTCCCGCCAGTCACGAGACGAACTGGCCCTCCGCCCGCTGGAGATATCGCCGAAGAAGAGAAACCAGGTCGACTTCTCTCTCTGGCGCCCGACGACGAGCGCGGAGCAGAGGTGGGAGAGTCCGTGGGGACTCGGAACCCCCGGGTGGCACATCCAGGATACGGCCGTCAGCGTGGCTAACTTCGGTCCTCAGTACGACATACACGGCGGCGCGCGGGAGCTCATCTACCCCCACCACGAGGCCGAGATTGCCCAGGTTGAGGCGCTCACCGGTCTCAAGCCCTTCGTTAGGTACTGGGTGCACACCGGGTTGCTCACGACCGACGGGAGGAAGATGTCGAAGTCGGAAGGAAACGTATACTACGCGCATGACCTGCTGAGAAGGCACGACGTTAACTCCGTCAGGCTCTATTTCGCAGGACTTCATCACCGGAAGGACGTGGAGTTTGACGAGGGCTCGGTCGAGCGAATCGAAGAGAAGTACTGGGAGTGGAAGGGCAGGGTCCGGTCCGTACAGCGCCGAATGCCCCGAGAGGAGACCGCGACCGACGGAGGAAAGTTGACGCCGTTTCTCCGCGCCCTCGACGATGA
>VBPQ01000162.1 GCA_005877185.1 Nitrososphaerota archaeon | reverse complement strand
CCTAGGCTCCTCGGCCGGCTCTATGCCGCGATAGCTTCAGCCTCCCGGATACTCGGTATCGGGCTAGTCAAAGATGCCGATTGAGCGAAGCAACGAACTCAACGAGCTCGGGTGGTGGTCGAACTGGGCCCGCCTCAGCTGGCTCTCGAAGCGTTGCTATCGTCTTGGCTCTCGTGAGTTCAGAGAGCCGCTCTTCAATCACGCCGGCTTTCTCGAAGCGAAGAAGAAGCCTGACGAATTAGTGAAACTGGCGGAGAGCAAGTACCTGGGGGAGGGGGTCGACCCGGCCTTCTTCCTCCAGCGTCTTCCGGAGTATGCGCACACCAAGAACCTTCTCCTTAATCGAGGGTACACCGTAACGGACAGGTTCCTCGTCTTGCGGCTCGCCGGCGCGACCCCGAAGCGGTTCTCGGGCGTCACCTGCCGGGTGGTCGGAACGGAGAAATTGGATGAATGGTGCGAGACGTATCTACGAGCCTTCTACGGGGAGCTCTCCCTCCTGAAGAGTGTTGTCGCGAGCGTGAAGAGGGCTCTCGGGGAGGGGCGGACCAGACTCGTCCTGGCTTCCGTGAGAAGGAAACCGGCGGGCACCCTCGCAGTCTACAGTCGG
>VBPQ01000161.1 GCA_005877185.1 Nitrososphaerota archaeon | reverse complement strand
CAGAGCAAGGACAACATAATGAGGTAAGAGGTGAAATAGAATGGCGCGCATTATTCGGCCGGTTCGGGTCAGCACGAAGGGCCAGATGATTATTCCGGTCGAGGTGAGACGGAAGCTGAGCATCAAGCCTGGTGACCAGCTTGTCATCGTGAGCGGAGACAGCGAGGCAATTATCATGAAGCCAAAGCGATATGCTGAAAGCCTCCGAGGGGTGGGCAAGGGACTCTACGGTAAAACACGAGAGGAGATCGACGCTTACGTGCAGGGCGAGCGTAGGGCGTGGAAATAAGTCTGCATCTTGTCATCGCGAGGCCCGAAGCGTGGTTGAGGGGCGCAAGGCGCCCAATCTATATTCCCCTCTCCCTGGGGAGAGGGCAGGGTAAGGGGTCTGTCATTGCGAGGGCCGTAGGCCCGAAGCAATCTCCTCCCGGGCCCTAGCCGACTACTTCTCTAAAGACCCGCAGAAAATTCAGCCCCAGCAGCTTGCGCAGCTCCCCCTCGTTGAACCCCCGCTCCGCGAGCTTGATCGTCAAGTTGGGCCAGTCGCCAAAGTTCTCGTATCCCGTCAGGTGATAGTCTGGCGTCAGCCGGTGCTCTTCCAGCCGGAAGCCTGCCCACGCGAACTTACGGGGATCGTGCCTGGGCAGGGTGGGCGGATACTCGACCAGCGACTCCGTGCCGGGCCCGGGTCCCGCCTTGTCCGTGCCGATGCCGACGTGATCGATGCCCACCACATCGACCAGGTGCTCGACGTGGTCGGCGAAGTCATCCAGCGTCGCTTCCTTGCGCGAGGAGATGAAGCCCGCGATGACCACGACGCCGAAGAAGCCGCCGCGGTCGGCGACGGCTTTGGCCAGCTCGTCGCTCTTGTTGCGGTCGTGCTGGCACACGGCTTTACTCCCTGAATGCGAGACCACGACCGGCGCGGTGGACACCTTCAACGCGTCCCAGCCGACCTGCTCGCTGCAATGGCTGACGTCCACCAGGATGCGGTGCTCGTTCAGACGCCGCACCACTTCCCGCCCGAAGTAAGATAGCCCGCCCTGGTGGGCCTCGGTGCAGCCGTCTCCGACCAGGTTGCGCAGATTGTAGGTTAGTTGGACCATCCGCACGCCGAGGTTGTGGAAGTACTCTACGCGGTCCAGGTCGTCGCCGAACGGCGTCGCATTCTGGAAGTCCAGGATGAGTCCGTGCTTGTTGGATTGGTGCGCCCGCTCGATGTCCGCCGCACGGAGCACGAGAATCAGCTCACCATCAAGCGCGTCCACGACCGCATGCGCCTGCGCGAGGCGCTTAGTGGCCAGTTCGAACGATCTGCTGGGAGGCTCGGTGCCCGCGTAAGTGCCGCTGGCGACGGTCACCCCGGAACGGCGCCACAGATCCAGGTACTGGTCTCTGGCTTCCGGGGAGGTTTTGATTTCCTGGACGGCCATCTCTTCCATTAGCGGGGCGATCTCGTCCCGCGCCTTCGGCCCGTCGCGTTTGATGTACTCGTTGAGCGCCGCCCGCATCCGTTCGGTGAACAGAAACCCGCTGGTTGCCGGCGGCTGCTGCGCATCGGTCACCAGTGCCTCGTAGTGAAACTTTCGCGCTTCCTCCGGCGTGAGCATCGGTTTCCTGCGCTGCAGCATGAGTCACCTCCTTGCATTTGATCTTCGCCGTGAATTGCCAGGATGATTTGGCAACCGAATCATTTACAGGAAGTCAAATCGACACGGTGAAAGTATGCTGTCAGTAAACGACGTTGCAATACCTTCACGATTAGGCGCGTGTTATCTAGGCTAACTGAAGGGGATTGCCAGGAACATGTGCAGGCTAGAGGATCTGCAGCCCCAGGCGGCTATCCGTGGAATCCTGGCTGACTCCCTCGTCACCGTCGTCAACGTGCAGTGGTTCGGTTCTGACGCGCTCGAACTGACCTACAAAGACCCCGGCGGCAAAGTTGCAAACACACTTCTCTACCGCGACGACGAATCGCGCCTCGAGATCGTCGAACAGGGTAGACCCTGGAGCTTCGATGGCGATGGAGAACTCTTCCGTCTCGTCTCAGAGGCGCACCGAATTCGTCTTGCGCACCTCTTCGATCCGGTTCTAGCAGTCCACACATCAATCGTCGAACCACTCCCCCATCAGATCACAGGGGTTTACGAGTCGATGCTACCCCGCCAGCCCTTGCGCTTCCTCTTGGCTGACGATCCCGGTGCCGGCAAGACAATCATGGCTGGTTTGCTCATCAAGGAGCTTATCGCACGAGGAGACCTCCAGCGCTGCCTTGTTGTGTGCCCTGGTAGCCTCGCCGAACAGTGGCAAGATGAGATGTACCGCCGGTTTCACCTTCCTTTCGACATTTTGACGAACGACAAACTGGAAGCCGCTCGCACCGGGAACTGGTTCCTCGAGAGCAATCTGGTAATCGCTCGACTAGATAAACTATCCCGCGACGAAGATGTCCAGGGTAAACTCGCCGCGCCAGACGGGCGGTGGGACCTCATCGTTTGCGATGAAGCTCATAAGATGTCAGCGACTTATTTCGGCGGCGAGATTACGTACACCAAACGCTACAGGCTCGGTCAGCTTCTCTCAACCCTCACCCGGCACTTTCTGCTGCTGACCGCTACTCCCCATCGCGGCAAGGAAGAGGATTTCCAGCTTTTCATGGCTCTTCTCGATGGAGATCGTTTCGAAGGTAGGTTCCGTGACGGCGTCCACGCGGTCGATGCGTCAGATCTCATGCGGCGAATGGTGAAGGAGGATCTCCTCAAGTTCGATGGGACGCCGCTCTTCCCCGAAAGAATAGCCTATACCGTTCCCTACAAACTTTCCGATGCTGAGGCCAGGCTGTACAAGGCAGTGACCGACTACGTGAGTCAGGAATTTAACCGAGCGGAGGCTCTCCAGAACGACAAGCGAACTGGCACGGTCGGATTCGCGTTAACCATTCTGCAGCGTCGCTTGGCGTCGTCGCCCGAAGCAATCTACCAGTCCCTTCGAAGGCGACGTGAAAGACTCGAAAGCCGGATACGTGAGTTGGAGCTATTGCAGCGCGGGGCACGGATTGATGACGCTATCGCTGCTGATGTTCCGACATTTGAAACTGAAGAAATCGAGGATCTCGAAGACGCTCCCGATAGCGAGGTCGAAGCCTCTGAGGAACAGATACTCGACCAAGCCACTGCCGCACGCACAATCGCCGAACTGAAGGCTGAGATCGATACGCTTAAGCATCTGGAGTCCTTGGCGCTCGGGGTGCGCCGAGGCGGTGAGGACAGGAAATGGCGGGAACTGGCACAGTTGCTGGCGGAGATCTTCACCCCTGACGCCATAGCAGGGCAGGTGGGAGAAGTTCGAACCCCCTACGGATCGAGTACAGTCCCTCCACCTACCCCGTCACCACGCCAGAAACTCATCGTTTTCACAGAACATCGTGACACGCTTAACTACCTAGAGCAGAGCATCTCAACACTTCTCGGTCGCAAGGAAGCCATTGTGATTATTCATGGGGGTATGGGCCGCGAGGAGCGGATGAAAGCCCAGGAGTCATTCAGGCACGATCCCGAGGTGCGAATTCTCGTCGCAACGGATGCTGCAGGCGAAGGAATCAACCTGCAACGAGCCCACTTGATGGTTAACTACGACCTTCCTTGGAATCCGAATAGAATTGAGCAGCGATTCGGGCGAATCCACCGGATTGGTCAAACTGAGGTCTGCCACCTCTGGAACCTCGTTGCTGAGGAAACACGTGAGGGAGACGTCTATCATACGCTGCTGGATAAGTTGGAAGAAGCTCGTAAGGCGC
>VBPQ01000159.1 GCA_005877185.1 Nitrososphaerota archaeon | reverse complement strand
AAATCGCGAGTTTGACACAGCACGCTAGTTGGCGGCGGTGCAACTTCTCCTCTCGTCTGTTTCACCGCTCAGCGAAACGGGAAGGACGGGTTCGTCCCGACAACGTGACCCGAAGGTCCGGTTGTCGAAGCACGAAATATGAGCGAGGAGATCGTCTCACCCGCTAGAGGCTCCCTGCTCGAAGCCCGCGACCTTCAGTCTTGGGAGGATGTCTTCCCAGCCGGCGGCAATTTCTGACCCTGAGCAAAAACCCCGTAGTTTCTCAGAAGAAGACCCAGCAGAGCCGAGAAGTCACGAGGTCGAGTTATTCAGTTGAAACACCCGAGGAGAGGTAAGTGGAAACAAGCGCCAAGCCGTAGAGACCGTACCGCTCTCAACGAATCAGCACTCTTCGCGAGTCTTCCTTATGTCTCGCACTAATCGATGTTCGCTCACTCGAGAAAGATCCACTTCTTGAAGCATCGACTTCAATTCCTTCATCTTCAGCTCCTTCAGCTCCTTCAATTCCGCTTCAAGACCCCTCCTGATTGCCTCCGATAGTTTGACTCCTTTCTTCTCCAGTTCCTCCTTGAGGCGCCTCGGCACTTTTGCTGAGATAGTCACCTGCTGCCCGGTCATGTCAGGACCTATTACTTCTGTTATTGATTAGGGTTTACCGCAGATTGGGCCTCAAGTGGAGTCGAGGTCGAAGTCTGCTAGCGATCGCTACCGGCCTCGAAGTACATCCTCATGGTACCCAACGGCGACGTTGCCAAACCCTACACCGCCCCTCCGTAGCTTAATCTTCTCTCAGAAGTGAGACGCCAACAGGAAGAGCAGAAAGTTGTCAAGAGCGTGCGCGGCTATTGCCGGTGTCAGGCTCTTGGTCGCGTACGCGAGATAGGCGAGGACAACTCCCGCCCCGTAAGCGAAGACGACCTCCAGAGGATTGAACCATCCAACGTGCATCACCCCGAAGAAGATCGAACTGAAGCCGATCGCCTGCCAGGGCTCCAGCTTCTTCTCGAGGGAGCTGAGGAGGAGGCCCCGAAAGAGGAGTTCTTCCGCTATGCTGACGAAGAGCCCCAGTACCAGGAGGTTGTAGCCCAACGTCTGGATGAACGCGGCCCCAAGGAAGACGGGGGAGGGGTTCAGAACGCGGTACTCGGTGAACCCGAGAGGCATTCCCACGACGACGCCAAGCAAACCGAGCAGGAGAGGGTTCCTCCCCGCTGAGGTGACCCTTATCTCCTCGAGCGGAATCTTTCGATACGTGACGTACAACGAAATCCCTACGACGATAAGCGTGTAGATGACTGGGACGTAGACGGAGAGGCTGAGCAGCCCGACGGGGAAGGGGGAAACGACGAGCCTCGTAGCGAATAGAAGGGCGACCGTCTCGAAGGCGACTCGCTGCCAGAAATCATTTCGGCCAGCGATGAAGCCAACCAGTGGGAGGGCGACAAAACCTGCGAGCGCGAGAATTATTCCGAGGAGTGAATAGACGCTGTTCAAGAGAAGTTCTTCGGCCAAGACGAACGCAATCAGCCCGATTACTCTCGCCCGTATCGGGAACCCCTGCGGACTAAGGTCACCTAAGGCTCGGGCCCTTGGATCCGGGCGCGAACGCAACTGCCCCAAAATGGTGAAGCCGATGGAGACTACCGTGAAGACGAGGGCGGAGACGACGTATAATGTGTACCCGTATCCCAGGAGCTGGAGCATCACGGCATACAGCAGCAGGAATGTTACGACGGCTGGCGCCGAAACGTAGAGTGTACGACGCGTAATCTCCAGGTAGCTCATGCGACGAAAAGTCGGTGGCGGAGCGGGTTATTTACTCTGCTCTAGCGGAAAAAATGGAGAACCTTCACCGCAGCCTGAACGGCCAGAAGCACCGATGCGATCGCGGTCGCTGGCAGCCAGCTCGGGCGCAGCTCTCTAAGGAAATCCGATAGCTCTCCGTATGACGGACTGGTGGCTTCCGAGAAGAGGATGAGGCATATCGCAAGTCCCCCTATGAAGATCCCACTCGTTTGAATGGCCAGAGTGTACGCGCCGGCTATGGCAGCAGCGAGCCCCACCGTCGTGAGAGCACTACCTGCGATAAGCGGCGTGCCCAGGACGGAGGTTCCCATGACAGTCGATGTAATCACTATCGTTCCCAGCACGCTCGAGAGCCCCATCATCGGCGAAGGGGTAAGAAAGACCGTCAACGCGGTCCCTCCCAGGAAGAACGATATGAGAAGCCACAGTCTCCTGTCCAATCTCTGCTTTCTTGCTCCGTCTACGCTAGCGCGCTTCAACTAATCCTTTAATTGCGAGCTCAATCGCATTATTAACCTTGTATGGAATACCGGCCGCCTTCTTCTAGAACGTAAGCAGGCTTCCTCTAAGGGCAGCCTCATTTGAAATGGGGACCGCGAATATGAGGGAAGACCTTTGGCCTTCGGCTCAAGGGGCATTATTATTGAGACGCACGCCCTTGCACAAGGGGCTGACTCACCAGTGGGGGATCGCTCATTAGGTTCCTCGTGACCGGCGGCGCAGGCTTCATCGGCAGCTCTGTCTGCGACTTTCTCGTCTCCAAAGGAAATGATGTGGTCGCCCTCGATAACTTGAGTTCAGGCTCAAGAGAGAATATCGCGCAGCTGGCTGGCAGTGGGCGGTTCACCCTGACGAAGGGCGATTGCAAGTCTCCCTCCGATGTCAAGAAAGCCATTCAAGGGGTGGACTCGGTCCTCCACCTATCGGCCAACCCAGAGGTCAGACTTGACAGAACCTCACCTGAGGCCTGCTTCAACGAGAACCTTCTCGCCACGAAAGTCGTCTTGGAGGCCGCCGGTCGAAGTAGAATCTCTCACTTTGTGTATGCGTCCTCCTCTACCGTTTACGGCGACGCGAAGCTGCGCCCGACGCACGAAGACTACTCACCGCTGATACCGGTATCTATCTACGGGGCCGCCAAGTTGGGCTCGGAGGCGCTCGTCGCCGGCTACTCGAAGGTGTGCGGGTTCGCTTCTTACATCCTGAGACTGGCGAACGTCATCGGCCCAAGGAGTGGGCACGGGGTGGTTCCTGATTTCGTCGAGAAGTTGAAGAAGGACCCGAAGAGGCTTGAGATCCTGGGTGACGGAACTCAAACGAAGTCGTACCTCTACATCGACGATTGCGTCGACGCCATGCTAAGAGTCATCGGCCGGACCGATGGGGTCGCCGTGTACAACGTAGGCTCGGAAGACCAGGCGAACGTGATGAGGATCGCCGGGATAGTTTGCCACGAGATGGGGATTGCACCAGCCTACGACTTGACCGGCGGGGTGGACGGCGGGAGAGGATGGGTCGGCGACGTAAAGCAAATGCTCCTTGACGTAAGGAGGCTGAAGTCGCTTGGGTGGGCTCCGAGGTATTCCAGCGAGGAGGCCGTAAGGGTCACAGTGAGGAGAATCCTTGGAAAGGACTGAGACGCCTCTCCGCACAAAGCTATCCCTCCGAATTCGGGATGCCATCTCGAGGGAGTGGCAGCTCTACATCTACTCGATTGCGAACTCCCTCTTCCTCTGGACCCTAGGGGTCACAGCCGTGAGCGAATTCGGCTCACCTTTCTTGGTGATAGTCCGCGGGAGGCCACTTACATTCGATAGCACCATCGCAATCTTCGGGGCGCCCTACGATAATTTCCTGCTGGCTGGTTCTCTAGCCATCGTCGGCGTCCTCTTCTTGACGACTCTTCGGAAGAGCGACTCAGCAAATCAGAGGATGGCGGGACTCCTTATCGCCGCAAGCGCATTTGTCATGGTTGCCTTGCAACTCCTGACACAAACACCGTTCCTCCTTCCCGTCCTCGCTGCCGTCGACCTTGTGATGT
>VBPQ01000158.1 GCA_005877185.1 Nitrososphaerota archaeon | reverse complement strand
TTGACGTTTCTTTTGTTTCCCCAAACCCTTTCATAATCTAACGGTGAGAGCTACGACGAAGAAATGAGAGAGACGCTCTCCCTGAGCTCCGACCAGGAGGTTCGCGACTTCGTGAGAGGTTGCACCCTGTACGGTACCGGAGGGGGAGGGAGCCCCGAGTACGGGTACGGCATTCTTTCGAGAGTCCTGAAAGAAAAGAAGAGGATACCCGTCTTCGACCCCGATTCGATCGCCGATGACGACTGGACGGTCTGCGCCTACGGGATGGGGTCGATCGCGCCCAGGACGCCCGAGATTCTGCAGGAGATGAAGCGCCTCTCCCTGACAAGGGTGAAGGTCGCCTACAAGCTCGCGGAGGCGGTCAAGGAACTCGAGAAGTTCGCGAAAGTCAGGGTCAAGGTCATCGTGCCACTCGAGATCGGCGGGGCCAACACACCCGACCCCGTCGCGACCGCGGCACACATGGGGATGACCGCCGTCGACGGAGACTATTCTGGCGGTAGGGCCATCCCTGAGATTGTCCAGACCGCTCCCCACATC
Organism: Nitrososphaerota archaeon; assembly: GCA_005877185.1. Taxonomy (GTDB): domain Archaea; phylum Thermoproteota; class Nitrososphaeria; order Nitrososphaerales; family Gagatemarchaeaceae; genus TA-13. The sequence goes on along the minus strand of VBPQ01000158.1, from coordinate 3,305 downwards.
GCGGGCAAAAGGATGAACCCCCTCTCCAGCGTGGACGAATGGGGCGACCGGGTCATGCTCGAAGACTCGGTGAACAACCTCGTCGCCGAGAAGATTGGGAAACTCGTCTCGATCCTCGCCTTCGGGAACCTGGCGGGGAACGCCACTTACCTATTGAGGGGGAGCCAGATGAAGAAGCTCGTCACTTCGGGAACCGTTTCGAGGGCGGCCACTGCGGGGAGAGTAATCAGAGAGGCGAGGGCAAGAGAGAAGGAGATAGCGCGCGAGGTCGTCAAGGCAACCGATGGGTACCTGCTATTTCAGGGGACGATTACGAAGAAGGAGGAGAAGGACCAGGACGGCTACTACTGGGGGTCGAACGAAGTGAAGGGGACCGGGGAGTTCAGCTCCCACGACTTCAAGTACTGGTTCAAAAACGAGAACCACCTCACGTGGATGGACGGCAAACTCCACGTCACCAGTCCCGACATCATCTGCGTCATCGATTCCAAAAGCGGGGAGCCGATAACGAATCCGGCGAGCAAGGTGGGGGAGAGGGTCTCTCTGATAGGCTACAGGTCGGCGGAGCGCTTCAGGTCTCCGCGGGCTCTCGAGGTCCTCGGTCCGAGGCACTTCGGGGTCGACGCAGACCACGTTCCTATAGAGAAGGTCGTTCACTGACGATTCCAAAGGCTTAAATTAATTATCTCAGGAGTTCTCCCTCGTAGATGCGGATCCTAGCCCTTCTGCCGATACTCGCAGACGATGCCCTCGAAAGCGAGACCACGAGGGAGCTCGCGAGAATCGCGACCCCGAATGTGGAGTACACTGTGCGGAGCCTCGAGGCGGGTCCAGCCTCGATAGAGTCAGAGTTCGACGACAGGGTCGCCTCCCCCTACGTCCTAGACCAGGTCGTCCAGGCGGAGCGCGAAGGATTCGACGCCGTCTTCGTGAGCTGTATGGGGGACGTGGCGACGAACGCGGCGCGAGAGCTGGTCAGAATTCCGGTGGTGGCTCCCTACCAGACCTGCATGGCGGTTGCCTCGACCCTAGGCGACAGGTTCGGGGTGGTGACGATAATGAAGAGCATAGTACCGGTCTTCCTGCGAAAGGCCAGGGAGTACGGCCTCTCTGAGAATCTCGCGGGGGTCAGCTCCATCAACGTCCCAGTTCTCGAGCTCGACAGGCGGCGGACCCAAGTCCTCGAGGCGCTTGTCAGGGAGTCAGGAAGGCTCATCGACGAGCATCACGCCGACTCGATAATCCTCGGATGCACTGGTCTGGTGGGGATGGCCTCGACGTTGCAGGAGAGAGTCGGTGTGCCGGTGCTCGACCCCACCCCCGTCTCCGTAAAGTTCGCGGAGCTTCTTGTCGCGGCGCGCATCTCTCACAGTCGGAAGGCATTCCATCGTCCGCCCTCCAAGCTTCGAAAGCTGGCGGACCTCCCCAACCTTGCCGGAAAATCGATAACCCTAGAGACCTAGTCAGTCGAGGTTGTTCCGTCTCTGTAGTTCCGCGGTGACCCCCTTACCGGGGAAACCAGGAACTTCGTGAACTCTCATTCCCTCGAAGGTTGCACCAGTCTCGCCAGTGGAGACCCACCACTCTCGGAGAGTTTCGTGATTCCTCCCTCCAGGCTGACGGCTTCGACTTCGCCGGACAGCAGTTGTGCGACCCTGAGCGATGTGTTCCCCGACATGCACACCAGGAGGGGCCTCTTGCCGCTCTCGCGGAGCAGCTGGGTCAACCCTTCAGGGACCTCTCCCGAGTTGATGAACTCGCCCACGTCGCTGACCTTCGCGACCCGAATCTTCTCACGACCCAGGCCCAGTGAGTTCGCGATGACCCTGATGCCCTCCTCTCGCGGGATGAACATCCCGTGCGTCCACAGGACTCCCGTGTAGTTCCCGAGGTTCGACGTGACCTCCTCGAGAGTCGCCTCGAGGCGCTTTTGTTCCCCCTGAGCCTGCGGCTTCTCGTACTTACCCGACCCGTCGGCGAGAATCACGACAAACTTCTCGGCGAGCCCGAAGTTCAACATCTGCAACACTGCGTACAGGGCCAGGGCGCTGCTCTCCCCGATGTCGAGTCCCCTCCCGAGAAAGAACCCGAGTAACCTCCGGGCGGGCTCAAAGTCGACCTCATGCTGTCCCGCATATCTCTCCGGTTCGTAAAACCCAAGACCAGAAGCCTTCTCCTTCGTCCTTATCCCGGCGACGTCCTGCTCGCTCAGGGGGAAGACTATGCGAACCGACCTCTTCCCGTACTTCTTCTCGATGTACCTGCTTACCCCCCCGGAGGTGCCCCCCGTGCCGAAGGTGCAGACCACTTCGAACTCCCCGAGCGAGTAGCCCATCGTCGACAGCTGCTGGTCAATCTCGGGCGCCGTCACCGTCTCGTGCGCCCTGACGTTCAGCTCGTTGTCGTACTGCTCTGGGCAGAAGCCGCCGTATATCCTGGCGAGAAGCTTCGCGAGGTTTATCACGTCCTGCCGAGCGAGAAGCTCCTCGACCTCTCGGCGCGAGCCGTCCAGGACGCCGGCGTCGAGACCGAACTGGCTCAGCTGGTTTCTGATATTCGCGGAGACGGCCTTTACGGTAAGGGCGTCGAGGTCGACCTTCATGCCTGGGGCGGGGCAGATGTCTACGTCGAGGTTGACGGCCTTCACGCTTTTGTTTTGCAGTTCCTCAAAGACACCCTCCTGCAGCTTCCTGGAGACGAGCACTATCACATCTAGACCCAGGTCTGCCAGGAGCCCGAGCGAGATTCCAAAGTTCCCCGAAGTTGCCTCGAAGACTGGCTGCCCGCTCTTCAGCCTGCCTCCCCTAATCGCGTCCTCGACGATCTGCACCATCGGTCTCACCTTCACCGACCCGCTCAGGATCTTGGATTCGAGCTTCCCGAACACCCTGAACTCCTTTTCGGGGAGGTCGAGCCCATACACTACCCTGGCGGCCTCCTTCAGCAGGTCGGTCAGGTCCACCAGGGGAGTCGCGTTGAGCACTCTTCCTCCGCCGCCTTGCTTCTCGACGTGGGGAACCTTCGCCCCGATCGACTCCTCGAAGTTGCGAAGGAGTTCCAGGTCCACCACCCGGCTGGAACGCTTTGGTGCCCGCAACGGCTTCCCGCTCCTCTTCTCTTTCATTCGGGAAGGAGTAAGTATGCGTTTATATAACATATGTTATGGTCGAGCCGACGTGCCAACGACCTACAAGGCGCCATCTGTCCCGGCCAGCAAGATTACTCCGCAGTTCGTCAGGAACGAGCTCCTGACGTGCTTCGAGAGCGCCAACAGGGAGTTCGCAAGAGTACTGAAACAGCCGGTC
>VBPQ01000166.1 GCA_005877185.1 Nitrososphaerota archaeon | reverse complement strand
GGGAATCGCACGCGAGAAGGAATTCATGACCGGGATTAATCGTTCGAGTCCATCTGCAATTCCCTTAATCGCTCGTCAAGGATTCGCGTCAGACGGTCGGCCCCAATCAGGGACAAGGATTTAACCACGGGAATCGGTTCTCGAGATACGACTGCAATTCGCAAACGCCCCAACGTATTCAAACGGCTGGTCTACGTCTACATCGGCACTTCCAACTACGACGCCGACTGCAAGTTCTACCTGGAGACATTAGACGCCAGACTCGCCTGGGAATTCAAGGAGTTCGGAGCAAGAGTTGCGGCTTTCGACCTGTGCGGCGAGCCGTACCTGCTGATCGCCGACCACGTGCCCGCGCCGAGCAAACGGCTAATCTACCAGGTAGAAGACCTGGACGCGGCCGCGAGAGAGCTGAAGCATCGTGGCTGGAAGCCCGACGGAGGAAGATTCGAAGTCCCAGATGGGCCGTGCATGAACTTCAAGGACAGCAGCGGGAACGAGTACGCGATCTTGCAGATGACAAGACCGCATCTCCTTGAGAGGGAGTTCCTCAAGCCCCGGCGGGGAGAGGAGGCTTGACCGAACCACACAGATTAAAGACGACCCTCCAATGCCTTCCTTGGTCGTCCTTGTGTCCTTCGATCAGGTCGTCAACGACCGCTCAGCCATCATGTACCCTCGAAAAGTCATCAGCCGAATTTAGTTCGGCCGAACCTGTGCAGCAGCGCAAGAGCTAAGGCTCGAAAAGAATGTTTATCACGTCAGACGCATCGGAGTCTTCGAGTTGAAGGCGCAGAGGGAGAAGGCCGAAGATTTTCGTTCGCTTCACCATGGAAGGCGCATCCTGATTCTCCCTAACGGCTGGGATGTCCCGAGCGCGCGAGTCTTCGAGGAGGCGGGGTTTCCAGCCGTGGCGACATCCAGTGCCGGGATGATGGTCTCCCTTGGGTATCCGGACGGAGAGGTGATAGACAGGCAGGAGATGGTCTCCGCGGTCAGGAGGATCGCTAAGGTCCTCGCGGTTCCCCTCAGCGCTGATGTCGTCGCTGGCTTCGGGGAGACCCCAAAGGAGGTGGCGACCACAGTCAGAAGCGTCGTGGAGGCCGGCGCCGTAGGCATAAACATTGAAGACTTCGTTCATGCAACGAAGGTGCTCTACCCGGTAGAGAAGCAGGTGGAGAAACTCAAGGCAATCAAGGAGTTAGGCGTGTCCATGAAGATCCCCCTTGTGATCAACGCACGCACCGACGCCCTGAGGTACGCTCCTGGGGACCAGGAGTCGAAGCTCAAGGAGGCCATGCGCCGGGGATTGGCCTACAGAGACGCAGGAGCCGATTGCGTCTACCCCATGGGCCTTACCGACGCCGCATCAATCTCTATCTTTGTCAAGGCGCTCAACTTCCCTGTCAACGTGATGGTGAGGAGGGGGCTCCCACCGACCAGGGAGCTGGAGAGGCTAGGCGTCGCCCGTCTAAGCTTCGGCCCCGCTTCGTCCTACGCTGCGATGGGGCTCCTAAAACGCGCGGCCAGGGAGGTCCTCGAGAAAGGGACGTACGAGAGCTTGGTCGAGGGTGCGATTACCTTCGACGAATTGAACAGCTTGGCCGTACCGAAGGCTTGACGCTTCGCGCTCATATGAAGCAGCCAGACGGAAGAGCCCTCTTCTTGCTCCCCTAAAGGCCACTCAGGTAGATTGATTCCTATAGGAAAAAGACTCTCTAGGTGTAAATGATGCCCCAGGGCGATAGTCGCACCTTCTCTTGACACAACGTACATCGCGTACTACTCCCGTACGTGCTGACTAGACGACGGACGAGGTCCGCGCCAAGAGAAGCGCTCTCACCCAAAAGGGAGCCGATGCGTACCACGGGCCGTCGACTGTTCGAGGAAACCGTGGAGGGCATCAGGCATGTAAGCGACAGCGAGTCCGGCCTCGTTAGCCGTGGCGACATGCCCTGAATACGTATCGTCGACACGCCACGCTTTTAACCGCCGCGACTCGCGAGCTTGTCGACGAAGAGAAAATTGAACGAACCCTCGATTCAGGCGGTCGGTCTCACGAAGAGATACGGCTCATTCACCGCGCTCGACAGCTTGAACCTGAACATCGAGGGGTCGAAGTGCGTGGGTTTCTTGGGTCCCAACGGCGCAGGGAAGACGACCACTCTGAAGCTGTTCACCGACCTGATTAGGGCTACCTCGGGGGAGGCCCTTGTAAACGGCGTCAACGTGCACACCCGGAAAAAGAAGGCGCTCGAGTCGGTTGGCACGCTGATTGAGACCCCCGAGATCTATCCTTCGCTGACTCCGAGAGAAGCCCTCTCGATGGTCGCAGAGACCAGGGGGGTGCCCGCCGTTGAGCGGAAAACGAGAATCGAGGAGGCCGTCTCCGAGGTTCGGATGGACGAGTGGGTCGACAAGAGGGTGGGGAAGTTCTCGAAGGGAATGAAACAGAGGATAAACATCGCCGCAGCGCTGCTGAGCGACCCAAGGATCTTCCTCCTGGACGAGCCGTCCACCGGGCTTGACCCCCGTGGGATGAGCGAGGTGAGGGACATAGTGAAGTCGCTGAAGGGCAAGCAACGCCTAATCTTCATGAGTTCCCACCTCTTGAGCGAGGTGACCGACATCTGCGACGAGGTCGCGATGATCGACCACGGAAAGCTACTCGTCTACGACACTCTTTCTAACGTGACGAGCAGATTCTCGGGAGGGGAGAACGTCGTCGAAGTAGGATTTCTTCGCCCTATCGACGGAGGCGTCAATGGCAGGATTGCTGCGGGGGTTCCCGGAGTAACCTCGGCCGAAAGGGTGGACGATAGAAATTTGAGGATCAGGTTTAGCGGGGGGGCGAGCACCCAGGAGAGACTCCTCTCCTATCTGGTAGGAATGAACCTGGGAGTGATCAGCTACAAACCCGCCTCCTCGGCCCTCGAAGACGTCTATCTCAGCCTCATCAAGGACACGAAGTGATTGCGATGAGTTCGACCCAGGTCGAGTCAGCGAGTCGGGTGCCAAGCAGTCTGACGCAGGTTCGCGTCACTATGAAGTACACGTTTCTGGACTACTTCAGATCCCGTAGGTTCTTCATACTTCTTGCAATCGTTCTTCTGATAAGTGCGGCGCTGACGATTGTTATCGGTTACTATCGTCCACCGGGTCTTCTCTCCTCAGACCTGTCATTCTACTCGAGTTGGTGGGGCATCTCAGCAGTCCTTCTCACGGCACTGTTCGGAATCTTTTTCGGAGGAGACGCGATTTCGGGAGAATTCCAGAACAGGACAGGGTACTTCTCGCTGTCACATCCCGTCAGAAGGTCGTCCGTCTATATTGGGAAGTGGCTGGCCGCCTTTCTCGCCTCCTCGATCATCCTGGTCGTCTTCACGGCAGTAACCCTCGGCAACGGAGTTTACTATTTCGGTTCGAGTCTTCCCTATCAGTTCGGGGAGGCCGTGCTCTTCACGTGGTTTTACCTCGTTGCTGTACTGGGGTCCACCTTCTTCTTCAGCTCCCTCTTCAAGACCTCATCATACGCCATCCTTGTCACTGCAGTCCTCTTCCTCTTCGCATTCAATCTCATTCAGCTACTCGTCGCGAATTTTGCGCAGATAGAGCCTTGGTTCATCCTTACGTACGGCTCCCAAATCATAGGCAACGTTCTCATGGCGCAGTACCCCGCCCACATCACGACGGCGAATGGCTTCGGCGAGCGCACCTTCACCTCCTACAACGCGACCATCCCCGAAGGGCTGGCGATCATTGCGGCTTATTTCATAGTCACCGCGATCCTCGGCCTGGTACTCTTCGAACGGAAGGAGTTTACCTGACGAGAGAACTCATCGAAGAAACGGGAGGTACCTTATCGCTTGCAAAGGCGACTCGGGTCATNNATGGTCAAGGCTTCCACGGCTTCCGACGCGCATTCACGCTCACCTACCGTCTCAGGAGTTCCAAGGTTAGCCTGACGATTGTGTACAGCAACAGCAGTGCGAAGACAATCTCAACTATCCTTCCACTCGAGGAGACGAGTATCACGGTCCCGATGACAGCTCCAACCACCGAACCGGTTCCCATCGCCACGGCTATCCTGAGACCCCCACTGGTCACGAATCCCATCGTCCTGTGCTTCCAGAGGGCAACCAAAATCGTCGGAAGTGAAACCAGTTGACTTGTCGTCCCGGCGACCTTGATGCCGAGCCCGAAGAGGAAGACAAGCACAGGTATGCGGTACTCACCTCCCGCGACGCCCACTGCTCCCGAGACCACTCCGACCAGGAGCCCCAAGAAGGCCGCCACGGGCAGCTCAAGAACTGATGGAATCGACCCGAAGGAGAAGCTCACCCCGCCGAGTAGATCCAGAACGAGGCGTGCGAGAACCAGCGAAAGGATCAAGGCTATCGCTGCTTTGAGCCTCCCCTCCGATAGTCGGTGGCTCGCGACGGAACCCGCGTAGGCACCCACAAGTGAGCCCACTATCATCGCCGCGCCGATAGTAAGAGCATCGAGCGTCACGAGGCCGGCCTGCGCCCTCAGAGTGAAGTTCACCGTGGAGGTTGCGAAGCTGATGATGAGGTTAGCCACTATCATGTCATTCAGGGGAGCCCTGAGGGCGTAGAGGATGAAAGGGATGCGTTCTTCAGCCCCACCCAAACCTACGAGACCCGCGAGGACTCCAGTGAATAGCCCGGAACCTAGGGAGATTAGGACGAACCGCGCATCCTTTCGACGGGATTCCAGGCCCATCTCAAGCCGAGAAGTGTGAGCATATTTCAGGCTGCTAGTTCGATCAAGTCTCCTTAAGCCGAGTGGGCTTCGAGGCCTGCCTCAGCCCGTAGCCGAGGGCGCGGTCGGCCGTTATATGGGCGAGCCAACCGAAGATTGGCCAGTAGACTCCCGTAAGGAAGACCCAAGAGCCTGCGAAGCCCAGACCCCACAAAAGAACGTTATGGAAGAGGTTGTAGAGGCCGGCGCCCCAGCCAGGCCAATCCCTCCGTTTCGACGAGGCGCCGATCGGGACGAAGGCGGCCAAGTCGGGGAAGAGGGCCCAGAATATCGTCTGTAGCCAATCCAGTCCGCCGAGATACAGCGATCTCCAAATCAGGTAAGCCAGAAGAGCGAGCGTAACCGCGGCGTACTCCGCCCTGTAGAGCGTAGACCTGGCATCTTGGAAGCCCGGACCGAAGGCTGGCCTACCAGACAATTTCCTTCACACTTCTGACTTCTTTTCGGCAAGAATAGCTTCTCATCCAATCAAACCCTGAATTCCTCGCGACCTTAGAGGTTTATTAACAGTGCATGGACGACGCCCTGAAGATGGCGAGAGCCAAGTCTGTTCAGACGTTCCGGGATGAGCCGCTCGACCTTGAAGCAAAGATAATCAGGGCAATACAGAAGGTAGGACCGAAGAACGTCTCGCTTCTCTCGAGGCTCACCGGTGCTCACGCGGAGACGATCAGGTACAAGGTGAAGAAGCAGTTTGGTAGGCTCGGCTTTAAGATTCATGCTGATGTTGACTACAGGAAACTTGGCCTATTCCTGCACTGGGGGACTTTGCAGTTCACGCAAAGGTACGCCGAGTCGGCTCGCGGCATTTTTACTTCCCTGAATGAGGCCGGATACCTCACATACTACGGGAAAGTCGTACCTCAAGGGCGTTATGTTGCTCTCTTCGCCTTACCCACGAACGTCACTGAAGAATATCGAGGCTTCTTGAATGAACTGAAGAAGGTAGGAGTTCTCATCGACTTTTCCTTTGAGGAAGTTCTCGTAAGCAGACACAACTTGATGAATCCGAGATACTTCAACTTCCAGTCTGGAAAATGGGAGGTCGACTGGTCCAAGGTCAAGCTGGAGGACGCCAGGCCCCTTGAAAGAGAGGAGAGACGGGCCCCTGCAGAGGTTGACCTCTTCGACCTTTTGCTCATCAAGGAGCTCCAGATCGATGCGCTGCAGCACATTGTGGGGATAGCGCGTAAGCTAAAGGTCCACCAGAAGACGCTCGAATACCACTACAGGACGCATGTTCAAAAGCAGAAACTGATTCCTACATACTATGTGAGATGGATGAGGAACATCGAGAAGACTTTGGCTCACTCGGTTATGGTGACGAGACTAACCTTCAAGGGACTTACGACAAACGAATTTCTAAAGGCGCAGTCCGCGATAAGCAAGATTCCTTTCCTCTGGGCGGAAGACCTTCTGAAGGACGGAACCTATCTCGCTACGCTCTGCATCCCTGTTCAAGAGACTCTCACAACCTTCGACTACCTCAGTACCCAAGTCCCCGGCCTGGATGAGAGGGTTCAGGTAGGGCTTGTCGATCAGGGGGATGCCTCCCTTTTCACAATCCCGTACAACATGTTCGAGAAGGGATGGAAGTTCGACGCAGAGCGTTTGAAGTCTAGTCTTCTCAGGACGATCAAGATCTCGAAATAAAAAAAACGGGAGCACCCACCTCTTAGTGGGTGCCGCCGCCTATTTCGTCTAGTGGCGATATCGACAATCCAAGGTGAGTCGCCACCACTGCCAGGAGTGGCAACGCCACCGAGAATGCCAACAAGGCCAGTCGGATCTTCTGTTCCGTGCTCATGTTTCGGCGTGCTTGTGCGGCCGAGTTCTGTGTTAAGGATTTCCACTACATT
>VBPQ01000165.1 GCA_005877185.1 Nitrososphaerota archaeon | reverse complement strand
TATAGCCAGGTTGACGGCTCGTCTCCCCGCGAGGTTCACCATCGAGCAGACTTTCATGAGTCTGAGTGCCTCCTCCATGTCGACTATCTCGCCGTAGAAGAAATCCGGGGAGATGTGCATCTTCAACCTTCCCTCGGTCACCGTCTTCCCGATCAGCTCCTCGTCGCAGATGCTTACGAGCGTACTCCCCTTGTAGTCTGCGGTCCTGATCGAGAAGCCGTCCAAGTCACACTACCTTGGCGACGGAGCGAGCACCGCACGCCTCGCAGACCATGAACAGGAGGCGCTTCACCTTCTCGAGGTGCGTATCGGGGCTCCCACAGACGGGGCAGACGACGCCGTCTTTCATGTACCTCTGGATTAGCTGAGAAAACGACTCCTTGTCCTTCCTCCCGATGAAGATCGCGCGCTCGCCGTCGAGGGAGGCCGCGGTGGCAAGCTCCTTGGCGAGGTACATCAGGAGCCTGTTGGGGTCTCTTCTCAGGAGCTTCGGGAACTCTGCGTAGTTCCTGAATATCGTCTTGTTCCCTACCCACAATACCGCCGGCTCGGGCAGCTCGAGGCGATTCACGCTAGCCTTCTTCGACTCCTTCTCAAGGATGGTTCTCGCCCTCGAGAGGAGCTCCTGGTACGGTCGTGTCATGGTCGTATTGAAGCATTCTTGGTATTTCAACTCTTCGAAGATTGTTATTGAAATGTCAACGGGGGAGAATCGTCCTCACGAAGAGGCCAGAGGAGCCTGGCATGGGAGGGCAGCCTGGGGCGAGATAGATTGTTTTAAAAGTGAAAACGCAGAAGGGCAAACGTGAAGCTCAGGGCCCAAATCGGGGTCTTCGGAGGTTCCGGCTTCTACAGCTTCTTCAAAAGGGCGGAGGGGATCACGGTAGAGACGCCGTACGGTCTTCCGAGCGCGCCCGCGACTGTCTCCACCATAGGAGGAAAGAGTGTCGCGTTCCTGCCCAGACACGGAGTCCACCACGAGTATCCACCGCACATGGTCCCCTATCGCGCAAACCTCTGGGCGTTTCAGGAGCTCGGTGTGACCCGTGTCATCGGCCCCTGTGCAGTCGGGTCGCTGAAACCCGAGGCAAAGCCCGGCGACCTCGTCTTCTGCGACCAGTTCGTCAACTTCACGAACGGGAGGAGGGACACCTTCTACGACGGGCCTCAGACGACCCACGTCGGACTGGCCGACCCCTACTGTCCAGAGCTTAGAAGGATAGGGCTGCAGGCCGCGAAGAGGCTGAGGATCAAGGCGCACGCTAAGGGGACGGTTGTAGTAATCCAGGGCCCGAGGTTCTCAACGAGGGCGGAGAGCAGGTTCTTCCGGTCTCAGGGATGGGACGTGATCAACATGACCCAGTACCCCGAGGTCGCCCTCGCGAGGGAACTCGAGATGTGCTACCTGAACATCTCGGTCGTCACCGACTATGACGTCGGATTGGAGGGCGACCCGGATGTCAAGCCCGTCGCCCATGAGGAGGTAGTCAGGGTCTTCAACGAAAACGTCGAGAAGCTGAGGAACCTCATCTCTGAGATAGTGGAGATGACCCCCGTGAAGAGAAGTTGCGACTGCGGGAGGGCGCTGGCGACTGCGAGGCTGAGCGCCAAATGAATGCGGCCGCCCAGCTGAAGGCTGCGATAAGGAGCATCCCGGACTATCCGAAGAAGGGAATCGTATTCAGAGACCTGACGACCGTCTGGAAGGACGGGAAGCTGATGAGGATGACCACCGACTTGCTCTACGAGCGCTACAGGGAGAGACGGATCGATAAGATAGTGGGGATAGAGGCGAGGGGGTTCATCGTGGGGGCTCCACTCGCCGACAGGCTCGCGGTCGGATTCGTGCCGGCCAGGAAGCTCGGGAAGCTGCCCTCGAAGAAACTCACGATGGAGTACCAGCTGGAGTACGGAAAACAGGGCCTGGAAGTTCACAGAGATTCGATAAGCAGGGGTGAGAGAGTGCTGATCGTGGATGACCTCCTGGCGACGGGTGGGACCTCCTCGGCCGCGGTGAAACTAGTCGAAAGACTCGGAGGGAGGGTGGAGGGTTTCGCCTTCATCGTCGAGCTCGCCTTCCTCGGCGGGAGGAGGAAGCTGAAGGGCTACGACGTCTACTCCATCGTCACCTACCGCTCGGAACAGGACTGACCGACTTGCACGGAGCCGCGGGGATCGCAGTGATAACAGGAAGCGGGATGGAGGGACAGTTCCATCTCGCCGGCAGAAGAGTCGTCAAGACACGCTACGGTTCCGCCGTAACCTACGCGTCACGGGTCGGTGGGAGAGCGTTCTACGTTCTTCCACGGCACGGAGTGGAGCACGACGTCCCGCCCCACAGGATAAACTACCGCGCCAACATCGCTGCCCTCAGTCAGCTCGGAGTCAAGTCGGTGATTGCCACAACAGCTGTCGGTTCGATGAAGCCGGAGTTCGGGATTGGCCAGCTGGGGTTGGTCGAGCAGTTCATCGACTTCACGAAGGGGAGGTCCTCGACCTTCTTCGACGGCAGGGCGACACACACGGACATGACGGACCCATACGACAGGGAGCTCAGTGAAGCCCTGGTGAGTGCCGCGAGGAAGAAGGGGCTGAGCCTGCGGACGGGTCTCGTCTACGTCTGCGCCGAGGGGCCCAGGTACGAGAGTGCCGCGGAGATCCGCATGTTCAGGCTGATGGGGGGAGACGTGGTGGGGATGACCGGAGTTCCGGAGGTCGTCCTCGCGAGGGAGCTCGGGCTGAGGTACTCCTCGATAGCCATAGCGACAAACTGGGCCGCAGGGATTCAGGGGAGGGTCAGCCACGAGGAGGTGGTGGCGGTGATGAAGGAGTGCGGAAGGAAGGTGAGGCGACTGGTCGAGGGCGCCATCGCCTCGCTAGACGCGAACTTAATTACCGGGGGAGGGGTTCGGGGCAGTAGAAGAGAAGGATGACGAGCAAGATAGCGGACGCCAAGCTCGCGGGAGACGGAGAGAAGAACTTCCTCTGGGCAAAGGAGCATATGGGCGCCCTTACGGCGCTGACAGAGAAGCAGGTCAGGAAGAAGCCACTCGAGGGTCTGACCGTAGGCGTCTGCCTCCACGTCACGAAGGAGACTTCCGTACTCGTCGACGCGCTCTTGAGAAGCGGGGCCGAGGTCAAACTGGCGGGAGCGAACCCCCTCTCGACCCAGGATGATGTCGCGGCCTACCTCGCCACGAGGACGGACGTCTGGGCCTGGCGGGGTGAGACCATTCAGGACTACAACTGGTGCCTGAAGAAGGTGCTCGAGAGCAGGCCGGAGCAGCTCATCGACGATGGAGCGGACCTTCACGTCGCTGCCCACACCTCGAACGCGAAGGGTATCGCGGGAGGGTCGGAGGAGACGACGACGGGGGTGTTGAGACTGAGGGCCCTCGAGAGGGAGGGGAAGCTCCGCTATCCGGTGGTGGCGGTGAATAACGCGCAGACCAAGTTCCTCTTCGACAACAGATACGGGACGGGTCAGAGTACGATAGACGGGATACTGCGGGCGACCGCGTTACTCCTCGCGGGGAAGAGGGTCGTTGTCGTCGGGTACGGGTGGGTCGGGAAGGGGGTGGCGAAGCGAGCGAGGGGGA
>VBPQ01000157.1 GCA_005877185.1 Nitrososphaerota archaeon | reverse complement strand
TCGTCAAGAGGTTCGGGATGAAGGATTTCCTGAAGATGCCGACGATAGACCTTTCGTCGGGGCAGAGGAGGCGGCTTCAAGTGGCCAGAGAGTTCCTTCACGATATGGACCTGCTCTTCCTCGACGAGCCGACCGTCGGACTCGACCCTCTCGTGAGGAGGGGGATACTCGACTACTTCAAGGAGAAGGTGAAGGAGGGTCTGTCTATCTTCTTCACGACTCACATCCTGGAGGAGGCCGAGTACCTCTGCGACCGGATTGCGGTGATCAACCAGGGCAAGATAGTGCAGGTCGACACCCCCGAGAACCTGAAGCGGAGGTTCGGAAGGGCGAAGGCGGTCGAGTTCAAGCTGCTCGAGGGCACTTCAAAAGAGCTCTCCGAGAGGCTCTCCAGCTCCGATGAGGTCTCGAAGCTGATTCAGGACGAGGTCAGCGGGACATACAGGGTCACGACGAGCAGACCCGAGATCGTGATACCGGAGATATACAGGCTCGCCGAGAAATACGGGCTTTCCGTCTCCTCGATTTATATCGCGGAGACGACCCTGGAGGACGCCTTCATCAACCTGGTCACCGTCGATGACGTAAGGAGGCCTGTCAACTCATGAATGTCTACGCGAGGCTCGTTTACAGGAACCTCAGGGCGAACCTGGACAAGCTGTCGCTCTTCTTTGAGCTCTTCTTCCCCCTGTTCTTCGTCTTCGTCCAAGGGTCTGGGCTCGGCGGAATAATCCCGCCACTCGATATCGGGAATGGGAGAATAGTGCCCTACCAACTCTTCCTCGCCGCCGGGGCCGTCACACTGACGGTGATCAACGCCGGCACAAACGCGGGGACTCAGCTCTGGTTCGACCGAAAGAACGGGATGTTCGAGCAAATTCTCATGGGGCCGTTCACGAGGGCCCAGTATATCCTGAGCATCATTCTCGCAACCCTGATAATTGGGATCGGCGGGTCGCTCCTCGTCTTCCTCCTCGCCTTCCCCGTGCTCGGGACAGGTCTCCATATCACCTTCCAAGGGCAGCTGCTGATAGGGCTCGCCCTCTTCCTGGGAACACTCTTCTTCGGCGGCCTCGCAATCGCCCTCTCTGTCGCTCTCAAATCCTCAGAAACCTTTCAGGTCGTCTCGACGTTCGTCTTCTTCGTCTTCCTCTTCACTTCAACCGTCTTCTACCCCGCGGGGAATGCCCCCCCAATTCTTCAGGCCGTAAGCTACCTGAACCCCTTGACGTACGCGACGGACCTCTTCAGGGCAGGCATCTTCGATGCTTTCACATCGCTCATTCCTATCGAGGCTGGCATCCTCGCACTCGAGGGAGCGGCGGTCTTCACGACGGCCGTAGTCGCCTTCAGACGGATCAGGGTCTGAATCAGTGGCGCGACTTCCGGAAGAGGTAGTAGAAGACTGCCGCCAGTGCAAACGAGATGTAGTAGCTGAAGTCAGCGCCTCCGAACCACCCTGAGAGGAGGCCGACTGGAGACCCGATGCTGGTTGGCGGGACCATGAAGGGGACGGAGAGGAGGATAGCTAAACCGTAGATGCCCAAGGCCGGGAAATTCCAGGTAGGTGCCTGCGCGGAGCTCTCGACAGTCGTCCGCCTCAGGACGTAGTAATCAACGAGTACTATCCCGAGCCACGGCGTGATCCAGTAATCGAGAATCAGGAGGAAGTTTTCATAGAAGGATTCGAAGTTCGCGCCGCCAATTATTGAGAGAGCCAAGCCGACCAGACTTCCGGCAAGGACCGTCACCCATCGCTTGGCCTTGACGTCGAGGACCAGCGCCGAGAGCGAGTTGGTGTAGATGTTCAGCGCGTTTGCTGCCATCGCGCCCAGGATTATCGCCACCACCGCCGGGACTCCGAATGCGCCAGAGAAGGTCTTGAGGGCCTGAAAGTAATCGAAGCTTTGGGTCAGACTACCAACAAGGGCGCCCGCCAGCTCGAGGGCGAAGGAGGCGGTAGCTCCCCCGATTAACGCGTACAGTGCGACCCTCCTCCCTGAAGTCGAGACGGGCAGATACCTTGAGTAGTCCGACGCGTAAGGGGACCAGGCCATTATGTACGAGAATGAAACGGCAAGAACGACGCCTATCGACCCAAACGATGCGGCTGCGGCTGAACCGTTGGCAGGGACGAATGAGAGGGCAGCATCAAGTCGGGCGAGCCCGAGGAGGAGGACGCCCAAGAAGAGTCCTCCCAGGACCAGAGACATTATTTTCTCAAAGAGGTGTATGAAGTCGTGGCCGTAGACGGCGATTATCACCTGCAGAGCGACGAGCAGGATCATGGCCGCGTAAAAATTGAATGACGGCCAGATTGCCAGCACGGCCTCGCCACCGAGTATGGTGTTCACAGTGAACCAGCCGATGGTGCTTATCCAGTTCAAGCCCCCGAGAGGGTAATTCCCCCGTCTCCCAAACGAACTCCTCGAAGAGAGCATCTGAGGGAATCCTAGTCTTGGCCCCATCGCGGCTGATAGACCCAACATGAGTCCACCGAGGGCGTTTCCAAGTATCAGGACAGGGATGGATTGATACACCGTCAGGCCGAAGGCGAGGACGCAGAGGACGCCAATCACGTAGTCGGCTATCGTGAGGTTAGCCGCGAACCACAGCGTGAAGACCCGACCGGCTGACCCGTGTCTCTGGTCCTCTGGTATGTGCTCGATTCCGAGCTCCTCGATCGTAGCCGCGCTTCCTGACACTGTTGAGTCCCCTGCTGATAGGATTCAGTCCTTCCTCGTATCTCCGTTTTTCAGCTGAGTCCCCCATCCTTCACCACAGTCTCGCCGCCCACCTCGAGGTTCGCTCTTCGAAGAATTCCCGTGAAACCGAGGAGGAGACTGACTGATCCGGCAGGGAATCTGTCCTGACCGAACCCGAACCTCATCATCGGGTTCAAACCAACGACGAGACCCGCGAGCTTCGGGCTCTTCCCGGGCAGGACCTCCGCCAGCTTTCCAACCACGTCGGGTGAAGCTCTGCTCGTCCATGAGACAAGCTTGCCTTCTTCAAACTCGAGCGTCGCGTCCTCAAGCTTTCCGAACCTTGTGAGAGATGGAGAGAGTTTGACTGCCCCTGAAACAGAAGACGGCGTCACTTCCGTCTCAACGTAGCCCGGAGGGATGTAGCAGACGTTGTTTCCGGCTTCGAGGTCTTCACCGTCTGTGATTCCGTCCTGAATTTCGGGCTTCCCCTTCAACTCGAAGGTCAGCTTCATCCCGTCGGAGGTGAGAGTGGCGTTCGCCCCCTCCTCCATTAGCTTCGCGATTTCCTTGGCTCTTCCGGCGATCTTCTCGAAGCTGACGAGAGACGCCCTCAGTTGGTGTTCGAAGACGTCGGCTACGCTTCTTCCGAGCAGCTTCGCGATATCCTGCCCAATGTACCCGAACGTCATCCTGACGCCTCTGAGGTTCGCCTTCTTCGCTGCTTCATACCACGAATCGTTGTACTTCGTAGAGTCGATGTACT
>VBPQ01000036.1 GCA_005877185.1 Nitrososphaerota archaeon | reverse complement strand
CGTCAGAGGCGAAGAGGGTGCAGTGGTCGAGCCTCCTGACGTTTATCGCGCCGTTGGGCATCCTGATCGGTCTCGCCTTCACCTTGCTCCTGAGGTGGGGCGGGGCGACGTACTTCTCCATCGCCCAGAAGACCTCGTTGATGTGCCCCTCGGGGGTTCTCAGCCTGAACGCTCTGCCGTGCCCGTACTCCCCCTTCACCCATCCGAGAGCGGAACCGTTCGCGTTCGAGGTCGC
>VBPQ01000035.1 GCA_005877185.1 Nitrososphaerota archaeon | reverse complement strand
CGTTTTCGGCCAAGAACCGGGCTGGCGCAAGTTGGGATTCAGGGAAGCAATTGCTCGATTCGCAAGTAGATGTTCGATTCCCGAAATATTGTCGCAAGGCCACGACCACGCTGTTGGAACGGTCAAGACGAACTAGGAACTGTTCGTTCGATTGCATCTTCACAAAGCTCGCGATTCATCCTTATAGATTTAAATAACGAGTCGAGGGTGTTCCTCGCACAAGATTGTCGGCTACTCCTGACGAGCCCGATAAGAAAAAAGCCGAAGCCGAATCTTCAAACGCAGATTCTCCTTTCAAAGGCATCCTCGACAAGAAGGTCACCAGAAGGCAGGCAGTGAGTTCGGGCATCGCGGCCGCGGCGGTGGTCGCGGGTGTCGTCGTCGCGGGAGGCGCGGGCTACTTCCTGGGCGGTTCGGTGGGAGGCAAGACGGTCACCACCACGGAGACGACGTCGGCTGTCCAGACGGGCGGACCGCCGAAGGGCAGCGGGACGTTCAAGATTGGGACGAGCATCACAACTTCCGGTGTCACGGCGGGGATTGTCGCCAAAGAATCGGACATGCTCGCGGCGATTCAGACCGCCGTCAACGCGCGTGGCGGGGTCTACATCAAGGACAGGGGAGGGTTCGTTCCCATCCAGATCATTTCGTACCCCGACTCTGGCTTCACGGACCTCTCGATAATTCAGAGCAACTACAAGAAGCTGATAACTCAGGATAAGGTCGACATTCTGATCGGCGCCACGGGTTCGCCGCAGTCCCCGACGGCCGCGGCGGTCGCGATCGACAACTCGATTCCGTACATCGATGGTGTCGCCGCCGAGACCTCGATCTTCACTCTGCCGGGGGCGGGGAAGTGGGTCGTCGGCTCCATCAACGTGGTGAACTACTGGCTCTGGAACTACCTCGACCTCCTGAAGACCCAGACAACCGCCAAGACGGTCGCGGTCGTGGACAATGGCGACGACTACACCACCCAAATCACCGGGACGGGCAAGCCGGCGTTCGGCGGCCTCGACTTCCTGAAGACGCTGGGTTTCAACGTGCTGACGACGGACCACGTCAACACATCGTTCTCCCCCAATTTCGATTATACGGCTGAAGTCCAGAAGATGAAATCTCTCGACCCCGACGTCATAATCTACGCAGACCAGGTGGGCGTCTTCACTGCTCAGTTCTGGCAGACCTGCAAAGCACAGGGGTACAAGCCCAGGGCCTTCCATCCGATCCAGGGAACCACGGTCGCTTTCACGGGGACGGCCGGGCCGCTCATACAGGGGACGAGCGCGGAGGTCTACTGGGACCCGTCGCGTCCGTTCGCCGGCCAGTGGGGCAGGGGATTCTGGGACAGCATACAGACTGCGGCCGCGTTCAAGGACACCGACTTTCCCTGGCTCTCGATCTACTACGCCTGTGTGGAGATAGCAACCGCCGGAGCGACGCTCGCGGGGACTGCCGACAAGTCCGCCGTCGCCGATGTCCTGAACAGCAGTTCAATCGCGACGCTTCTCGGGGAGTTCAGAGCACAGAGTCCGGTCAGGACGCCGACAGCGCCACCCTCCGGGATCGACCTGGGACACGGCGAAGGCGTGGTGATACCCACCCCAGCCCAGTGGCAGAACGGGAAGAGGGTGATCGTCTGGCCGCCAGAGGTGGCGACCGGAACGTACCAGTACCCCGAGCCTTTTGCCTTCTAGTCAAAAGAGAAACGGCGAGCGGAGATTGACACGACCTTTCAGGGCTATTTGCAGCCCTAGAGCCGTGGCTCTGCCCGAGATAAGCTTCGGCCGCAGAGGGACGTAGGCCGGCTTCGCCCCGCGTTACTGGTAGGCATGCTGGATGGCAAAAGATTCACGGTACAGGTGGGTGATTCTCGGGGTAAGCGTCGTCATGATGTTCGAGCAGGGTCTCCTTATCCTCTCGGTCCCTTACCTGCTTGACAACATCCGCCTTGACCTGAACTTGACCTATCTCGAAGCGGGGGTCCTGGCAGGGGCGGTCTTCATCGGTTATGTCCTCTATGGGCCCCTCGGAGGCGCTTCAACAGACAGACTGGGGGTGAGGAGGGGGATTCTGCTGTCGGCGGTCATCGTGACCGTGGCGAGCCTGCTCAGGAGCGAATCGGTCGGTTTTGTCGATTTTCTGGCCTACTCTTCCCTCTTTTCGGTGGGGATAGTAATGCAGATAGCGGGGATAACCCGGCAAATCTTCGAATGGTTCCCCAGTCGGATGGTGGCGACCGCGAATGGTATCTGGAACGCGGGCTTCGGGATCGGCGCGCTGTTGGCTTCCGGCCTGACCCAGGGTTTCGTCCTTCCGCTGATGGGGGGTTGGCGGAACGTCCTCCTGTTTTATGCGCTGACCTCGTTCATCGGGCTCTTCCTGTGGCTTGGGTTGGCCAGGGACGCGCCCGTCGACCCCTCCGAGGCCGGGTCAAAGCCGGCCGGCTCCCGCGGCTCCTTGCAGAGCCTCGTTAGAAACAAGAACTTCTGGCTTCTCTTCATAGCCTTCGGGGTTATGACCGGCGCCCAAAACGGTTCGGTTTCCTGGATCCCAACGATCCTGCTTTCGAGGGGGCTAACGGTGGGAGGGCTGATCGGCGTCCTTCTCTGGTTGGGGGCGATAATCGGAACGGTCCTCCTCCCCTCGCTATCCGACCTTCTGGGGCGCCGACGACCGGTCATCCTTGCCATGTCACTGGTGCTGGGAGCCTCGGTCTACTACCTGGGGAGTTCGGCGTGGCCGTGGATGGCGCTCCCCGCCTTCCTTGTAGGTTTCAATTCATCCCCTATGTACCCCTTTGCTCTGACCCTTGTCGGCGAGATTCGTGACGTGCCGAGAAACACGATAGCCAGAGCCGTGGGCTTCATGATGGCGGCGACCGGGCTCGGTTCCGTGATTCTGCCCAGCATGGGAGGGTTATTGCGCGACCTGACCGGTTCTTTTGGAGTGGTGATGGTGTCGTATTCGGCAGTGGCCCTGGTCGCGATCCCTGCCGTTCTGCTACTCATGGAAACCAGCGCAAGGCGTCTCTCTTAAGGTAAGTGTCGAGAACCCACCCGCCCAGTCGCAAAGATAATCTACGTGACGAGTGCTTTGGGACGCTTACGGTTGACGCCTTTGCCTGGGGATGTATTTCCCGATTGGCCGTTTCGCAATGACTTCCCCATCTTCTATGACTACGTTTCCCCTTACCATCGTAAGGACCGGCCATCCAGTCAACTCGCGCCCTTCATACGGAGTCCAACCTGCGCACGAATGCAGGCTTTCGCCCTTCACCTTTGCTCTCTTCTTAAGGTCGATGATGGCTAGGTCGGCATCCGCACCGGGAATGATGGCGCCTTTTCGCGGGTAGAGTCCGAAGACCTTCGCAGTATTGTAAGAGCAGACCTCAACGAGCTTCTGTAAGGTTATCCTCTCCTTGTTTACACCCTCGCTCAACAATATCGGGAGGAGTGTTTCCATTCCAGCAAACCCCGGAAGAGCCGACCAGATGTCACCGCCCTGCTTGGCCTTTAGTGGATTTGGTGCGTGGTCTGACCCGATGGTGTCAACTACCCCTTCCCTGATCCCCCACCATAGTTTCTGGATTGCATCTTTGTCCCTGAGTGGAGGGTTGACCTTGCCGCGATTTCCCAAGTCTGGGTCGTCCTTCGTAAGTGTGAGATAGTGCGGACAGGTCTCCACCGCGACGCAGGTACCTTCCGCCTTCTCGCGCGCAAGATAATCGACTCCGCTACCTCCATCGCAACCTGTCATGTGAACGATGTACAGTGAGGTTTTTGCAACACTCGCAAGGAATATGGCCGACCTCATGGCCTCCTCTTCCGCGAACCCAGGTCTTGCGTCGGTCCAGGCGACGAGCCCTGATTTGCCCTGGCGCAGGACTTCATCCCAGAACTTGGCGATGATTTCAGCGTTCTCCGCATGGATCATCGCCAAGCCTGGATAACCTTCGGCGGTCACACTGCTAATGTTCCTGAACCCCTGGAATACCAATCCAGCGTCAGGACCCGTGAAGCCGAAGATACCCGCCTCTTTGCCCCGGTACACTGGTTGAAACTTGATTGAGGTAATTCCGAAATTTCTAGCGTAGTCCCCTATTTCACCGACCTGCCGTTCACCCGCTTCTGCGGTGATGTTCAGCGACAGGCCCACATCTATGACGGAGTTTTGCTCGATCAAATTCCTATCCTGTTCGAAACTCTCCTTGAAGCTCGGACTCGACCAGATGGGTAGCATCGTTGTAATGCCGCCATAAGCGGCCGAACGAGTCTCACTTCGCAACACATCCTCCGTCTGTGCGAGGTGCACGTGGGGATCTATGACGCCCGGAATGACGTGTCTGCCTTTCGCATCGATGATACGTCCAGCATCCGGAAGATCTAATCCATCACCCGCCAGCCCACTCACCTTCCCATCAACGATCATTATCGATCCGTTGAAGGTGTAATCATAATTTACGATTCTGCAGTTCTTTATGATGGTATCTACCACTCGAGAGGTCCCCACGGAGGTTGGCGACTGCGCTCTCTCCTATCATAAACGTGTTGTCTCTCCGCGTCTGCTGAAAGCTAAGGATTTGATGCACATCCTGCCGTCAAGGGCATCTTGACTCTGAATGAGTTGTCTACTTCGACTGGTCCCTGAAGTATGGGATGACTCTCTCTCCTATCAGTCTGATGGCGTTCATCGCCTTTTCATGAGTCAAACCCGGGAATTGCAGTTGAAAGACTAGCTGAGTTGCACCCAACTCCTTCTGGTATCGCTCGGCCTGTTCGATGACCGCGTCTGGGTCCCCGACCACGTACCTCCTCCTCATCATCTCCTTCATCACATCAAAGTCGTGCTCTTCTGGATCCAGGAGTTTCCCGTCCTCGTCCTGAACGTGCCCCCAAACGAAATAGTTGTGCCACTTCTGAAGTATCTTATCGCCCCCCTCCTTCCACGCGGTCTCATTATCATTGGCGACGTAGGCCTCCCTCCGTAGGGGCTTCTCAACGGCGGGCTCTTTCCCCGCTCTTCGCAATTCTTCTTCGTACATCGACATCCGCTCCTTCAGGACCTTGAGGGGAGTGACCGGATCCATAAACCACACATCACCAAGCCGTGCGGCTCTTCGTACTGGTGCCTCGGCCTTCGCTCCCACCCAGATCGGTGGCCTAGGCTTCTGTATCGGACGGGGAGTCAGATTGACCTCTCTCAAGTGGTAGTACTGGCCGTCGAAAGAGACCTTCTCCTGCGAAAGGAGCAGGTCTATTATCTTGATCCCCTCCTCAAGCCGGCTCGATCCTTCCTTCAGGCTGATGTTGTAACCCTCGAATTCCTCTCTGCGGTAACCAAGACCGACTCCCATTATGTACCTGCCATTCGACATCCTGTCAAGCAGTGCCGCCTCCTCGGCTAGTGCGACCGGGTGATGCAGCGGGAGCAGGGCTACCCCCGGCCCGATTCTTACGTTCCCTGTCCTTGCCGCCAGCATTCCGCACACGATGTTCGGAGAGGTCGTGTACCCTTGCTCCGTGAAATGGTGCTCGCTCACCAGGACCGAGTTGAACCCAACCCTATCCGCGAGGACAGCCTGCTCAAGCGAATCGAAGAAGTCCCTGTTCCAGACGCCCAGCGATGGAGCACCTGAGTTAAAGTACATCAGGCCGAACTGCAATAGCGAATATGAGGCGAACAGATTATTTATCGGTTCTTTGACAGCCGCTCAGCCCAAGTTTCGGAGGGAGTCGAGGGTCGCGGCTCAGGAGGCGGGTTTTACGAGTTGGCCAACTGGCTTCGAGACGATTTCCCCATCCTCCATAACGACGTTGCCCCTCACTATGGTGCATACGGGTTTGCCTCTGTACCTCACCCCATCGAACGGTGTGACCTTGCTCTTACTCTGCAGCTCCTCCGCCTTTATGACTCCCTCATGCTTCATGTCAACTATGGTCAGGTCACAGTCAGCCCCTACAGTCAAAGCTCCCTTCTGTGGGTAGATTCCGAAGAGTCGAGCGGCATTTTCTGAGGAGAGCTTGACGTATTGGTTCAGGGACAGCCTGCCAGAATTTATCTGAGTAAGCATGAGCCGCGCCGATGTCTCAAGCCCCGGGAAGCCTGACAAGGTCTTCCAATAGTCATCGGTGACCTTCTCTTCCCGTGAGTGAGGCGCATGGTCGGTCCCAATGCAATCAACCGTCCCGTCGAGAATGCCCAGCCATAGACGTTCGCTGTCAGTCTTATGTCTCACCGGTGGGTTCACCCTGATTACCGAACCGATTCGCTTGTAGTCATCCGACGAGAGCAAGAGGTAGTGGGGACAGGTCTCTGCTGAAACAGGAAGCCCTCTGGACTTTGCCGCAGCAACGGCGTCTACACCAGACCCGGAACTCATGTGGGCGATGTGAATCTTTGCTCCGGTCGCCTCTGCAAAAAGAATCGCTCTCTGAATCGCCTCCGCCTCTGACAGGTTATTTCTTATCTCAAGGTGGACCATCACGTCTCCGCGCCCCATCGTCTTGAAGGCCCTTTCGTTGCGCTCTATCATCCTGGCGTTCTCCGCATGCACGGCGATTCTCCTCCCCGTCTTGGCTATCCTCGAGAATGCATCCACAGCGGCACCGTCCGTGATGGGGGGAGCACCCGGGGCGGAGGCGGAGAAGAAGACCTTGAAACCCACAGCTCCCACCCCTACCATCTTCACCAGATCATCGAGATTATCCTCCTTGATCAAGCCGTAGAGCGCGAAATCGACCACGGACTGCGATCTTGCAGCCTCTTCCTTCCGTCTGAAAGTAGAGATGTCCCTCACTTCGTAAGCTGTGTCGAGAGCACTTGGCATGTCAAATACCGTCGTCACGCCACCGCATGCCGCGCCGGCGGAACCAGTAGTCCAATCCTCCTTGTACACAGTGTCGCCCGGGTCACGCATATGCACGTGAGTATCGACAATTCCGGGCAGGACGAAGTTCCCTTTCGCATCGATCACCTCGTCGGCTGCTGGGAGCGTGCTATCCGTCGATATCTGCACGATCTTTCCTTCATCGCAAGCGATGCCGAATCCCTCTAATGTGGCGGTGGACGTGACGATCCTACAACCGCGAACAACCAAGTCTACCGTCATCTGCTTCCCACGATTCGCGGAAACGTATAAGCGTGTCACTGCGTTTGGGGGTGGTCTCGATTTCTATCGGAGTCGCGGAGGCGCTCACGAGACTGCCCTGAGCAAATTTGGACCGATTGGTGAAGTGAACCTATTAGGGAAACTTGTCGAGGAGTTGCGAAGATGAAAGGCGGAAACTCGAAGGTGGGTGGATATCTCCCGGCCTTGAGAGATCTCATCTACCTCGATTCCGCTTCGGTCTGCCCGCCTCTTCCTGGAACTCTGCGGGCTATGCAGGACTATTACGAGAGGTACCCGTTCAACTACAGAGTCGGTGTCTGGAGCAGCTCCGTCGAACTGACCGAACTCGTGGACAACATACGGAAGGATATCGCAGAGTTCATCGGTGCGTCATCGGAGAATCAGGTCGCGTTCACGAAGAACACCACCGAGGCGATCAACTTAGTGGCCTTGGGAATGAGATGGAGGAAGGGCGATGAGGTAGTTCTGACGACGGTCGAGCATCAGTCCAACATCATTCCTTGGATGAAGGCTGCCGAAGATTTCGGAGTCGTAGTGAAGTTCGCGAAAGCTGACAGTTCCGGAATCGTTCATCCCGTCTCGGTCGAGAGACTCATCTCGAAGAGGACCAAGCTAGTATCCATTACAGAAGTCTCGAACATCTACGGCAGCATTCAGCCAGTCAGTGCGATACAGAAAATCGCCGAGGAGCATGGCGTCTTGCTGATGACCGACGCCGCTCAATCGGCTGGCCGGTTACGGGTTGACGTCGCGGCCTCCGACTGTACATTTTCAGCCTTCTGCGGCAGGAAGTCGTTGATGGGTCCCCAAGGAACGGGCTTTCTGTATGGGAAAGCGGAAGCGTTGGAGGAATTGTCACCACTGACGGTGGGAAGCCTTGCCGCGGACGTCAAATCAACGAAGACATTCAGTTACCTGGACCTGCCGTACAGGTTCGAGGCTGGAGTGATTAACACGGCGGGAATCGTTGGTCTGGGTGCAGCTGTCCGCTCCCTCGCAGAGATCGGGATCGGCAACATTCGACAGAAGGTCGTATCGCTAACGAGATACCTGGTCGAGAGGCTCAAAGAGATCAGAGGAATTGAAATCTATGGTCCAACCGACCCTGAGCTTCAAGCCGGAATCCTGTCGTGGAACATGAGACGACTTTCTCCTGACGAGATAGTTTCGAGACTCTGGAAATCCCGGAGAATAGCCGTTGCGTCGGGAGACCAAGGTTCGCCTCTGGCGATACAGCCGCTTCACATAACTGGCGTCGTACGGACCTCCGTGCACTATTTCAATTCGAGAGAAGATATCGACTCCTTGGCAACCGTCTTGAAATCAATTAGAGACAGATAGCAGCTTGCGAGAAATCAGCTATTGTCCACTTTGACGCTGCGCGAGAGTCCTTCAGACGCGTTCTCAACACATATACAGTCGTGACTCTACAAGGTATCTTGCTTGGCGCCAACGAAACAGCTCGTCCTCGAAGCAATCAAGGCCGTTGACTCGGGTCGGATCGCATCAAAGTTCAACGCAATATCAAGGATAGGCAGTACCGAGAGTGGGCTGAATCGTCTCGCCTACTCGGAGTCGAACAAGGAAGCCCTGGATTTGGTTACGAGCTGGATGAGAGAAGCAGACCTAGAGGTCGGCATCGACCCAATCTGCAACGTATTCGGTACTACAAGGGGCGCAGGGAAGGGCAAGTCGGTCCTCACGGGGTCGCACATCGACTCGGTCATCGATGGGGGGAGGTTCGATGGGACGATTGGAGTGGTTGCGGGCCTAGAATGCATGCGAGTGATCTCCGAGTTGGGTCTCCGGACCAAAAGCCAGATCGAGCTGGTTGTCTTTGCCGGGGAGGAGTCTTCGAGGTTCGCCTTCGGCACCATTGGGAGCAAAGCTATCGTCGGCGACCTTCGTATAGAGCAACTCTATCGACTGAAGGATCATGATGGTCTTGTTCTGGCCGATGTGGTGAGACGTTTCGGAGGTGACCCAGATCGCATCGCAGACTGTCGCAGAAAGGCGAGTGAGATTGGCTCCATGATTGAGTTGCATATCGAGCAGGGACCAGTGCTTGAGAGGATCGGAAAGTCGATCGGTGTAGTGAACGACATAGTGTCCATAGACAGGCTCGTCTTGAAAATACAGGGGGAGACGATTCACTCGGGTGGAGGTTTGGCTTCCATGAGGCGTGACGCTCTCGCCGGTGCAGCCGAGGTGGTTTTGTTCGTTGAAAGGATGAACAAGAGGTACCCGAACATCCGCGCGACCGCTGGAAACATCCAAGCATCTCCAGGAACTCTGAATGCTGTTCCGGGGTCGGCCACGGTTGGATTAGACCTGCGTGTGCTCGGTGACCGTAGGAAATACCTCGCGTTCCTTCGACTGGGAGTCAGGCGGATTTGTCAGAAGCGGAAGCTGACCTTCGAGTTCGCGAACGTCTTCCATCAAGACGCACAAAGGATGTCACGCCGTATCATTGGTGTCATATCAAAGATTGCAAGGGAGATGAAGCTAGACCCGTATCGGATCTCTAGCTTCGGGGGCCACGACTCCCTCGTGATCGCCAAAGTTGCACCCGTTGGGATGATCTTTGTCCCGAGCATCCGGGGCATCAGTCACAACTGGAACGAGTCAACTGACATGAAACATGTGCGACTTGGCACGCAGTTGCTTCTGGCTTCGCTCCTTGACCTAGCGGGTCTTTCGTAGAAGTCGTTTCTTCGGTTCGGGAACTCGCTTCTCGAAGCTGCCCCACTTCACCATGATAGAGAAAGTTCATCCTGAGGGTTTCTGCAGAGCCTAATAATCTGCCAAATGCATATATATGTTGAAGAGCGGCTTGTAAGCCTCGATAGTCATGCAGAAAAGTGTGACTGTTGCGCCCAACGAAGCGAAAGCTTGGGCCAAGGAGAATTTCAAGGGAATCGTAACCGCGACGATCCCAACATACACTCAGGACATGAAGTACCTCAACGAGAAGGCGATCGCCCACGACATCGCTCAGCACATCAAGCAGGGATTTCTCGGTGCCTCCATCATCACCGAGGCTGGGACGAGTGGTGAAGAAACAAAGCGGTTCATCGACCTGTGCGTGAAGTATTCGAAGGGAAGGCTGCTGACATCCCTCCTGACGACCTTCTCCACAGTCGATGAGAACCTGGAGATGGTGAAGTACGCGAGGGATGCCGGCGTGAACATGATACAGCTGGGCTATCCAGCCATGTGGCGGCCCTCGTCCGTGGAAGATGTGTTGAAGTACACGCAGCGAATCTGCGAGACGAGTGGGCTGCCGACCCTACTGTGGGCGTCGAGCATGTGGGGCTGGTGCGAGATGCTCGAGGACCCCCTGAACTACCCGAGAGACTTCCTCCTGAAGCTGGCCAAGATACCGAACATCATCGCCATGAAGCAGGGGACCACCGACAACAACTTCTGGGCCGAGGTCTATAAGACGGGCGTGGTTCCGGGGCATGTCGTCGAGTCTCTATGGCCCTACTGGATCCAGAGGTTCGGCGGCCAGTGGGGTGGGATATCGGTGTACAACCACGTGTACTACGCTCCGGAGTACTTCAGACTCCTCCTGGACGGAGACTGGCAGAGAGGGATGGAACTCTACATGAAGATGGGCCCGCTGCGAAGGTCGTGGGAGGATGTCATCCTGGTCGAGGTGGGGGGCGGGAACATCCCGTGGGGCTGGACGGGCCACAACAGGCTGAGATGGAAGTACATGCAGTGGTTGGTCGGCCTCAACGGAGGGCCAATCAGAGGGTGGTACAGAATCGACAACGCGTTCATGAAGAAAATCAGGGCATCAATGATCGCTTCGGACATCCCGATAACGAAGGACCCCGACTCGAAGTTCTTCGAAGGACGCAACCCAAGATAGATAGATAGATTAGCGAGCGAGCAGGGACGGGTATCAACCACGAGCCGCGTCCCCCAGTTGGTTCCTTAAATCATGCAGGGGACGGCAGCCTCACCGTGACGGTAATCGGTTGAAGCTGGGCCTCGCACTAAACCTCGCGGCCGCGTTCTTCAGCTGGGCGGTGGCGAACCTCATGCTTGCGCCCGTCCTCCCCTACATCAAGGCGGAACTCTCCCTCACCCCCCTGGCACTGGGGGTAGTGGCCGCTAGCTTCGGTTGGCCCTACGCCCTGATGCAGATCCCGGTCGGCGTCCTGTCGGATAGGTACGAGCCCAGGCGCCTCGTCGTGGGTTCCATGCTCGTCCTCTTCTTTTCTTCGCTCGCGTTCGCCGCATCCCCAAACGCAGCGTTTCTGATCGCGAGCAGGGTCGGCATTGGCCTTGGTTCGAGCTTCATCTTCGTCGTGGGGCTGAAGGCGATCGAGATTTACTACGAGAAGCGAGAAAGGGGAAAGGCGATGGGAATCTTCCTCTCGGCCCTCAGCCTGGCCATCATCGGGATAGGCGCGATAGTCCCCTTCCTCCTGGCCGTATGGGGCCTGAGCTGGAGGGTCGTCTTCGCCCTGGCGAGCTTCTCTGCGCTCTTCACCGCCCTGCTGGCCCTCCTTGTCTTTCCGCGCGGGCTGCTCTCGCAGAGGAAAGCGGACGGCCCGGCGAGACACGAGCTAGTCCCGGAGCTTAAACAGGTGGTGCGAAACAGATACTTTTGGATTCAGAACCTCATTTCATTCGTGGTCGTCGGCTCCTATCTCGGCCTGTTTTACTGGATCCCGAGCTACTTCGTGGCCGGCGGGCTCGGGATCACTCTCGGGGGGGTCGCGGTCTCTCTGATTGGTGTGGGTTCCCTGGTGGGGAGCGCCGCGGGGGGCTGGCTGACCGACAGGATAAGGAGGAGGAAGCCCCTGCTGATAGGGGCCCTGCTTCTGTACTCCGCGACCATCCTCCTGATCGTAGTGGTCCCGGTGGGGGCTTCGCTCCTCCTCCTGATCTTTCCGGCGGTATTTCTCATGGGGGTCTCGTCAGGCGGACATATCGTGAACACTAGGCTCGTAATCGAAATCTTTCCGAAGAACCTCGCCGGAACGGCTCTCGGGATAAACAATATGATGAAGTTCCTGGGCCTCGCGTCCTATTCCGCCCTGGTGGGGGCGCTGCTCACCTTCGGCTTCACGTACCAGCAATCGTTTTTGGTTCTGCTGGCTTCGACGGTGCTGAGTCTCGTCATGAGTTTCCTCGCGCTGGAGACCGCCCCCTCGACAGAGGAGGGAAGGCGGACCCGTCAATCGGAACCACCGGCTACTCTTGCACGAACGCGACCAGCCGAGCAAACGCGGCTTCGCCGTCCTGGAACTTGAAGGGGAAGGCGCCTATGATGCCCCTCTTGTTCGACGCCTCGTCTATCTCCCCGCCTAGGTTCTCGGCGTGGAGCATCAGGTGTGGGAAGAGCATCAAGTGCATCACCTGGTAGTTCTCGGGCCAGGGGAGGAGAGAGCCGACCTTCGTTTTCCACTTCTCCTCCGCCTCCAAGACGAGGTCGGGCCTCGCGTTTCTGATTACGGTGTTGAGCGGGTGGTCCTGCGCTGCGGCGTCAATTGCGAGCCATCTGAATTTCATCTCCAGGCACCACTTCGCGAAGCGCGCGTCCGGGCCCGGGTGTTTTATCAGGTACCTGACCTCGTCCGGCTCCGCTCCGCACCAGGCGTACCTGTGGTACCCCGTCCGTATGACGAGGATGTCCCCCTTCCTGACCTCGACGTTTCCCTCTCTGGCGGCCTCCTTTAGGGTCTCGGGGGTGTAGATCGAATAGTCCTCGACGTCATGAAATGCAGCTGTCCGTCGAAGTGGGTTCCGAAATGCAGGGAGCTTTCTATGTACTGGGCCCGGACCCCGTGTTCGCTCAGAGTCTTGATCCAGGATACCTTCATCGGAGGATAACGCATGAAGGGTGTCCCCTTCCAGCTCGTGAGCTGAGACAGGTCGTAGATTTTGACGCGGCTCCAGTCCAGGACCTTCGACCAGTCCACGATGTCGAGCCGCTCCGCCGCCGATTTAAGTCTGCTACGGATGGAAGTACGGGGCATAACTAACTGACTGACTGATCAAGGATTGCGGATGGTCAGACGGCTTGCGGCCTGGTGTCGGCCTTCTGGCTCGCGACCGCCTCTGCGGCCCTCTTCCTGACCCATAGGAACCCGTCCTCCTCCGCGATGTCGTATAGGGGCTCGTCAGTCGTCGGCTCGTCGAATTGGGCCTTTCCGGTTTCAAGGTCCCATATCGCGCCGTGCCCGGCACAGACGACCTTCTTCCCCTGAACTCTACCGTCGGAGAGGTCCCATTCGAAGTGCCCGCAGATCGCGCCCATCCCATGGAACTTCCCTTCGGTGTTCACCAGCAAGACTTTCTCGCCGTTGATGAGCTTCACCGTCTTCATCGTGCCTGGAGCGATTTCGGAGGCCCTGATGGTTTTCTCGTACGCATCCACAATCGGCGAACCTCGGTTTTCGACTATAAACATTTACGAAGTGGGGCGGTTCCGTTAACTTGAAGGGGGATTCGATTCCCTGTTAACCGTGGGGTGATGGCTCGTCCTCTGTCCTTCCTGACCGTATCTGCTTTTTTCCGAACCTTTCGGAAAATCTCCTCTGCGACGATGAATGCAATCACAAGGCGAGCAATAAATAGGCCGTTGTGGTGGAGTCCATATCAAACGTTACCAGTCGCTGTCGTCCGTCTTCAGTTCTATCTGCCTTCCGTCCCTGTCCCTCAGGTAGGCGGAATACCCCCAGACGAACCTCGTCGGCTTCACCTCGAACTTAATCCCCTTCTTGCTGAGTTCACCGTAGACCTTGTCCAGGTCGGGGACGAAGATCACTAAGTGGTCCGCCGCTTCTCCCGCGTCCTTGGGGCGAGGTGCGCTCTTCGAGTTGAAGTGGAATTTGAACCCGTTGACTATGAACTCGGTAAACGATTCGGCCTGCTTGGTGGGGCTCGCTCCGAGCAGGGCGGAATAGAAATCTGTCGTCTTCTTGAGGTCGGAAGTGACGTACACGGATTCCTTGACTTTGCCGGCCAACGCCCGACCAGTAGCCTGGCATCGTATTTAATCCTCGAATTGGCCGCGCCCACCTTAGACCTGATGTAGAAACCCTCCCGGCAATCGTGGCTTTCAGTAGGTCAGATACAACAGAGAGGCGACGCCCAGCAGCGACAGGACGATCCCAACCGCTTGGATTGGCTCGGGTCTCTCGTGGACCGTCGCGATGGCGTAGGCTACGACGAACGCAGCCCCGAGACTCGAAATCGCGGTGACGATGGAAAGCGAACTCCCCGCGCTCTGGATTCCGAGATTGAATGAAAGGATCCCGAGTGAGCGGAGGAGGCTCATCAGAGCTATCGGCATGGTGAACTTTTCTCTCGAAGGCCTCACGTTAATCCGGAATGCAGGAGCCAGAGCGAGGCCTGCGAAGAAAGAGAAGACACTGGAGAATACCGCGGGGAGGAAGAAGCCCGTGGAAGGGACGATGGCCCCGAGCCCGAAGAAGCTTACCCCGAAGAAGGTCGTGGCCGTTGCGGCGGTACTGACCCCCGGAAGGAGCGACCTCTTACCTTTCCCTGCAAGGTTCGAGCGTACCGAAGACGTCTTGGTCGAGAGTGTGGCGACGCCTACCAGGACCGCTGCAAGAGCCAGCAGCTGCGCTCCCGTGAGCTGTTCTTTCAGAAACACGACGGAGAGTATGACCGTCACCGCTGGGTATGCGTAGAGTATAGGGGCCACAATCGAGTATGCCCCGTACAGGTACGAACGGTAGACGAGATTGCCGGCCGCGAACTGCAGGGCGGAGATTGCGATAAGAGGGATGAGGTTAGGCAGAAAGGAGTCCAGCCTTCCCATGAAGAAGGGGAAGACAGCCAGCATCTCCACCGAACTGAGGAGGGAAGCATACACCCACGTGTTGTAGTAACCAATCTTTGCGGAGGGGCGCCGCGAAATGAAATCTGTGCTGCCGATGCATAACGCGAAAGCCAGGCCAAGAAGGCCCGGGACATAGCTCAAGTCCTAGGCGAGCGTCGGGCTGATGATATAGATGTATTTCGCGCGCAATGTTTTTAGAACTTCCGAATCATCGCGCAGTTGTGACGCTTTTCATCCCCGACGAGGAAGTAAGACAGCTGTTCTCGATGAAAGAAGCGTACGACGCGATGCACGAATGCTTCGCCATCGCGGGGAGGGACAGCGTGATGCAGCCGCCAAGACTGGTGATGGACTACCCAGGAGGGTGGCTCCGCCTGCAGGCGGGGGCGATGCCGCAAAAAGGCTACTTCGGGTTCAAGGCGTACGGGGGGACCAAGCCGTACGGCGTGAGGTACGTGGTCTTCCTGTACAGCATGGTCACCGGCGAGATGCTCAGCATCATCGACGCCGATACCCTGACGGTAAACAGGACGGGCGCTCACAGCGGAGTAGCGACGCAGTATCTTGCCCGGAAGGACGCTAGGACTCTCGGAGTCCTGGGTTCCGGAGCGCAGGCCAAATCACTCGTCGAGGCGGTCGCCTACGTGAGGAAGCTCGAAGAGGTCAGGGTCTACAGCAGGGAGGAAGCGAACAGAAACAGGTTCGCGACCGAGGTCGCCTCGAAGCTCGGGGTGAAGGTCGTCCCGGTGAGGACGCCGGCCGAAGCCGTAAAGGGATGCGACGTAGTGGGCTCCGCGACTTCGCATATGACTCCGGACCCGATCATCTCCGGGGATTGGTTCGAGGAGGGTTCCCACATCAACGCGATTGGGGCGGTCGGAAGGGGGAGGGCTGAGATAGACCAGAAGACGTTCAGCAGGAGCTCCCTCGTCGTGGTCGACGCGATGGAGGAGTGCCTGCAGGGGGCGCAGGAACTCATCGACGCCATTCAGGCGGGGGTGGTCAGGAAGGAGGACCTAGTGGAGCTATCGGAGGTGGTCGTGGGGAAGAAGAAAGGAAGGACGTCTCCTCGTCAGGTCACCCTCTTCAAGTCGCAGGGCTCGGGCTGGCAGGACGTCGCCTCGGCGGTGCGGATATACGAGCAGGCGGTGAAGAAGGGGATGGGCAAGGAGGTAGGAGTTGTCGGGCCCCCGATGCGGGCCCCCAAGTAGGACATCTTCATGGGCAAAGACACCCGCGGTATCCTGGAAAGGCTGAGGAAGGAGCGAGGCTTCCTCCATGAAACCCACGAGCTGCTGGCGACCAACGACCCGAAATACCTCGAAGTGTACGACGACCTCTTTCGATTCGTGATGGCGAAAGACAGGCTCCTTTCGACCAAGACGAAGGAGCTCCTCGTCATCTCCATCCTCTGCTCGAGAGGTGCCTACGAAGGGGCCAGGCTGCACATGAAGAGGGCGATAGAGAAAGGGGCGGCCCCCATCGAGGTCCTCGAGGCTTTGGAGACGGCCGCGCTCTACTCGGGGGCCCCGACGCTGATCTACGGCGGAGAGGCGCTGATCAAGACTCTGCATGAGCTTCGGTTGATCGACCCCAGAAGCAAGGCCGTGCTCTCGAAGAGGGCCTCGACGAAAGCCTCCTGACCCAGAACCTGTAGGGTCCGAGGTCACGTTAGCAGCTGATTCAGGTCGTACGATTCGTCCGAGAGTCTGGAGGGGTCCTCGATCACGCGTCTTGAAGAAACGAGCCGCCTGCACGTCTGAACCTCATCGAGCGGGCGGCCTATCTCGAGGAAGGCGCCTATCCTTTTGTCCCCCCTCATGTAGAATTGCGCGAACCCTCCGCCCTTCGCAAAGTCGGGGACGCCCCTCCTTAATTTCCGCGCCCGCTCCGTCATGTCGCCGTAGACGTTTATCCGGATGTTGAAGAGGTTCGAAAAGAAGTGAGGTAGCTCCGAGAATGCCTGCCTCTGCCCCGCCATATTTCCGCCGGCCAGCCTCCCGTGCTTGACTGCCACGTCGTAGTGTTCGACACGAAGATGCTTCTCGAAGATGGGGCTGTAGAAGCGGGCGGCATCGCCGGCCGCGAAGACTCCCTCGACCTCCGTTTCGAGGTACTCGTTGACAACGATTCCGTCATCGGTCCGCAACCCGGCCTCGGAGGCCAGTTCGACATTCGGCTGGATTCCCACACCGACTACCACCAGGTCTGCTTCGATGATTTCGTTCGCACTGGTCTGGACGCCTGTCAGGGCCCCGCCGTTCCCGAGAATCTTGCTTGCCGAGGTGCCCGTCAGAACTTTCACGCCGTTCCTCGTCAGGAACTCGGTGATCCACCTCCCCGTCTCCTCGTCAATGGCCAGGTTCAGCACGTACTGTCCCAGTTCAAGAAGCGTCGTCTGCAATCCCTTGGAGGCGAGCGCGGCCGCGACTTCGCAGCCTATGAAGCCCCCGCCGACAACGACCGCCTTGTATGAGCTTTCCATGGCGAACTTGATCGACTCGCTGTCCTGTATCGTCCTCAGGTAGTGAACCCCTGAAAGGTCGCCCCCCGGAATCCTCAGGCGCTTCGGGCGGCCCCCCGTCGCAAGGAGAAGGCGCTCAAAGGTGATTTCGCTGCTGCTGCCGTCAGGACTCGATATGACCAGGGAACGCGCGGAGATGTCGAGTTTTGAAGCCGAGCGGCCGGCTAAGATTTCTACCCGCTGTTCAGAGTAGAAGTCGGGTTTCTTCAGGAAGACCGACTCCCTGGAGAGGCGGCCCGCGAGGTAGGTCTTGGACAGCGGTACTCGGTCGTAGGGGAGCTCATTCTCCTCTGTAACGAGAACGAGGCGGCCGCTGGTGTCCAGCTTGCGGATGCCCTGGACAGCGTAGCCTCCGGCGAGCCCGCCGCCTATGATGAGGTATTTGGTGTGGTCCGTCATCGAAATATTGGGATTCAGCCCGCTTGTCTAAACGAAAAAGGGTTGCTGCGAGGGGACGGACAACACCCTTGGCGCGGACGTCAGAGGTTTTTGGAATCTTTGTGCGTTCAGTTGAGGAAGGACCTCATGACTTTCTCCTTCTCCCGGAAGAGCTGCCTCGCAGCCACGTAGTCCTGGAAGGCTTTCAGGTACTGCAGTCCCTTCGGAGTCGCCTTGAAGGTCCTACTCGCCTTGTCGTCCGTAAGAAGACCGTTGTCTATCAGCGATTTCAGATACTTGTTGAGCACGTCCAGGTTAAGACGAGAAGCGTACATCAGTCTCGTCTTTCTCTCGGGTGAGGCTGCACTAACAATCAGAGCGGCGATTTCGTAGTAGCTTCGCCTCGTTCTCCCCTGACGAACCGGGATGCTTTGCACCTCTCTACACACCTCGAGAGGTAATAGCAATTCGAGTTAGATTACGATTCTTGCCGTTGTTGCTAGCTCTCTGCTCCGGGAGTATGGATAATGCCAAAGATTCTACTATATTATCCGCCTCGCTATTCAATACCTGCAGAGCGGGTTTCCTCCCGCCTCGCCACTCAGATGGAGGTTTCGACCCCGTTCACGTGGAGCTTCCGTTCGACGCTTGCTGCCTTCATGATCGTTGCCGTCATCGGGCATCGTTTATCATTGAGTCTCATGAGAAATCCTGCGGCTGCAATCGAGATTCATCCGGGGTGCTTATGACCTCTGTTCAAAATTCTCAACATGCGCAGTCCCGGCTGTTGCTGTCTTGCTTCTGGAGACAGATGCTATTTTCTTTGACTCCCGACTTCCCAATTCAGAGGAGCGGTCAACCGACATGAGTTTGGATCTTCAGCGCAAAGAGACGCGATATGGGGTCTGCAGAGGGTCAAGCCGGTTATGATGGACTTAAATACAGGTAAGAATGTCTTACTTACATGGCAAAACGGGTCCAGGGGATAGAATTCACCAAGGCAAGTTCGAAAGGGCAGATAGTCATACCGACCAAGATCAGGAAAAAGCTCGGGATTAGAGAAGGAAGCGTGCTTGCCGTCGCTGCCGAGAAGGACTTGATCGTTCTGAAGAAGGTCGAATCCAGCCTGTCGGCCGAGGACCTGAAGAGCCTGAGGCTCGTTGAAGAGGCTTGGAAGGACATCGAAGAGGGCAGGTACGGCGTCCTTTCCAAAGAGGCGTTCTTCAAAGAGCTGAAAGAATGGTAGAAATCCGTGGCATAGTCTACACTCAGAAGTTTGAACGTGATGTCAGGAAAATCCGCGACTCCTCTCTGAAGGAGAAGCTTGAGAAGATTAGGAAGATCGCTGAGAACCCGGAATTCGGAAAGCCTCTGAGATACGGACTCAAGTGCGAATGGACAGTCCGAGTGGAGCCGTACAGACTGATTTACGCGGTCCAGGGAGACAGGCTCATCCTGCTCAGGTTCGAACACAGGAAGAGCGTCTATGATCGAAATCACTCTGTCAAATTGGGGACAGAGAGAAACATGAGCAAACGGATCGCCTCTCACAATTCTTAATAGCATCTAAGAGAGAAAGTGCGAGCTCGTGACGTTCAAAGCGTATTTGGACAACATCCAAGCGAAGACAGGCAAGTCACCCGAAGATTTCCTTGCATTGGCCAACAAGAAGGGGTTGGTAAAGAAAGGCAAGATAGTCGCAAAGCATTCTGAACTTCTTGAATGGCTCAAGTTAGAGATGGGGCTGGGGCACGGGCATGCAAATGCAATGATTTTGTATCTGCGCATCCGCACTAATGATCCTAAGATAAAGGAGATGAAACTACCAAAGTAGGGTTGTCTGTGCGTTGAGTGACCTTCCCAAGGTACTTAACGAGGGGCGCTGCTTAAATGCGCATTACGCGTAATGCTATCGATGAAAGCAAAAGAGATGCGGGTCGCAAGAAGGCATCAAACCACCATTCCAAAGAACATCAGGAAGCATCTCAAGATCCAGCCCGGTCAAAGCGTTCGGTGGCACGTCGTAAAGGAGATGGTGGTAGTCGACGTGCACAAGAAGATGCCAAACCCTGTGAAGTTCCTCACGTCGCAGGTGAAACTCGACCTCGATGCGGTGAAGCTCGTCAAGATAGCTCGAAAAGAGTTCTCGTGATCTGCTGACACAAGCGTGATTGTTTTCATCCTCGCTTCGTGCACCTCGTGCCCCTGACCAATCAACCTAGGTCTATGAAATGATTTCTCGGCGGAGACGCAATGAACCGTGACCCGGCTACGTATTTTTCTAGAATGGCTTGAAGATCATCAAGTACAGAATTGCCAACAAACCGAGGAGACCCACTATCGCAGTCACGCATGCGGGAGATTTCGAAGAGATTCCCAGGATTTCTTCCTCTGAGGCTACAGGAATAGGTTCGTTTTTCTTCCTCCCTTCTTGATACGGGAGCCCAACTACCTTTCGAAGCCTCTCAAAATACAGTCTTCCCAGACCAGCCATCGCAAAAGTAATCGCCACGGCTATTCCCAGCGCGGCCCATATCCATATCCTGTTCCACCATCCGCCTAGGAAGCCCAGGGTGATGCCTATGAGTAGAAGGACCGTGACGGACGTATCCCGTTTAGCCTGGGAATCGGGGTTTCCTTAGCTCACTGGCGTCAAAGATTCGCGAAAATGGGCGCTTAGCAACAAGCCATCACACTGTCCCTAGCCGACGAACTTCGTGTTCAGGTACTTCAGCAGCCGCTCCGGGTTGTAGGCCTCCCCGAAGACCCTCATCTGCAGCTCCTTGGGCGCGTAGGTCGATCCGTACCGGTGGATCTCGCGCTGAAGCCAACCCCTCAGCTCCATGAGGTCCCCTCTACCGACCGCCCCGCGGACGAGTTCCCCGTCCTTCATCTTGTGCCATATCATCCCGAGGATTACGTTGCCCAGGGTGTAGGTGGCGAAGTACCCGAAGGAGCCCCCGCTCCAGTGCACGTCCTGCAGGAGGCCCTCGGCGTCGTTCTTCGGCCTCATCCCCAGATACTCTTCGAAGGTGTCGTTCCAGAGCTCGGGAAGCTCGGCCGTCTTTGCCTCACCGGCAATCGCCTTCTTCTCGACCTCGTATCTAAGGGCCGTGTGGAAGTTGTAGGTCAGCTCGTCCGCCTCCACCCTGATGAAGCTCTTCTTGACCGTGTTGAAGTAGTAGTAGAGCTGCTCCTCGTCGTACCCGGAGACGAACGGGAGATTCTTCCTCAGCAGAGGGTTGACCAAGTGGACGAACTCCCTGCTCCGCCCGACGACGTTCTCCCAGAACCTGGACTGGGACTCATGGATGCCGTAGGAGGCGCCTTCCCCCGTCGGCGCGTACGCAAGCTTCTTGTCGATTCCCAGGTCGTAGATCGCGTGGCCGCTCTCATGTATGGTGGAGAAGAGGGTCGCCTTGAAGTTCACCCCTTCGTACCTTGTGGTGATCCGGACGTCGTCGTGGGCGATCCCCGTGGTGAAAGGGTGCGTCGAAACGTCCATCCTGAACTTCTCCTTCGGCATCTTCAGCATCTCGAGGACCCCCTCGTTGACCCGTTCCATCGCCGCAGTATCGTACTTCTTCGATTCGAGCGGGTGCTTGCTGGGGTAGACTCTTGCTGAGGCGACCTTCGCCAGTATCTTCTTGCTCTCGGGGATCAGCCTTGAGTAGACCGCGTCGGCGTCCCTCACCGTGAACCCCTCCTCGAAGAGGTTCAGCAGTGCGTTGTACGGATGCTTCTCGTAGCCTAGCCTCTCGGCCACCTTCCTTTCGAGCCGGATGATCTTGTCAAGGTGCGGTCTGAATAGCTTGAAATCGGATTTCTTCCTCGCAGTCCTCCAGACCACGGTGGCTTCTGTAGTGACCCTCTGAATCTCGTCCACCAGCTTCGGCGGGACCTTCAGGAAGTAGTCCAGGTTCCTTCTCAAGACCCGGATGACGCCCTTCTCCATGTCGTCGAGGTCCTTCGCCTTCTCGGCCTTCCTGACTGTGGGGTCGAGATTGATCGTCGCCTTCTGGACCATTACGGCAAGTTGACCTGAAGCGATTCCCCTGGGGGTGGCTCCGGCCTCGGGCATATGCGTCTCCGTGTCCCACCCCAGGACGGCCATGGAGTGGTTGATGGCCCACACCTGGCTGTACTTCGACATGATGTCGCGGACGAGAGGGTTCCTAGCCACCCTGGAACGGCACCGGTCGGGGCAGCGGG
Organism: Nitrososphaerota archaeon; assembly: GCA_005877185.1. Classification (GTDB taxonomy): domain Archaea; phylum Thermoproteota; class Nitrososphaeria; order Nitrososphaerales; family Gagatemarchaeaceae; genus TA-13. Next base: position 5,132 of record VBPQ01000035.1, on the reverse strand, counting down.
CCTTAAGGTCTTTGCAGGCCTAGAAGGGTCCAGCCTCCCCTCTATCTAATTCCGCATATAGTTCACGTGAACGGAACGAGAACGACTGAGACGACCCCTACGGCCGCAGCTCCTATGAAACCCGGAATTAGTGAACCAAACGCACTTGGGAGGGCAAGCGCCGCTATCAACAAAGGTGCGGCAGCGCTACCGCCAGAGCTTCCTATCCCCCATACTATGGAGTTCGCGCTCGTGACATCCCCCGGGTACAGGTGCGCCCTCTTGTGGACCATTCCGAGCAGAAGGGGGAAGGCGCTATAGGTAAACAGGCCGAAGACGATCACAGAGATCTCTGTGAATATGGCGTTTGGACTCAAGACGAAGGCGAGGAGGAAGACCACCGCTCCGAGGTTAGAAAATCCAAGTGCGAATCTATGACCGGCCCTCTCCTGTATGAGCCCGAACAGGATCTGCGACCCCGTTCCTGCTCCGAGAGAAAGTGCGTAGATGAAACCAGTCTCCAAGTCGCCGAAGTGGTCCACATTAATCAGATAGAATGGGATGAGGGGGAGAACCCCCGTGCACAAACCACGCGAGAATGAAACTAAGGTGAGGGGAAGGAGGGGGCGAGCGAGCCTCCATTCAGGAAGCACAGACTTCCATACGCTCCCGTTCGGCGTCCTAGTTGGTGAAGCCTTTTCAAACTTGACTCCATTGAGGATAGCGAACCCTCCGATTCCACCAAGGGCTGCTGCCAAAGCCAGGATGCCAAGCGAAGGCAGACTGGTGTAGGTAATCATCAACGTCGCCAAGAAGGGCAAGACCAGACGGCCGACACTCCCGACTGAACCATTCACCCCCATGGCTCTGCTGAGGTCCGAGGAATGTAGCTTCTGGCCGAGGGCCGAGGCGCCGATTGGATGATAGAAGGAGCTCCCCACTCCGATTACGACGCTGAACAGGATCAAGACGATTACGAGAGGGGAACCTCCCAGGAAGAGAACCGACACAGCGTAGCCGGCTGTACCGAATGTGAGGAGGAGGACTCCGAGCGTCATCAACCAAGCGAAGTTTCCGCTAGAATCCGCCTTATTCCCTAGATAAGGGCTCACTACAATCGAGATTACGTTCTGAAGAGCGGTGAAGACAGAGACGGTCTGGAGGGAGATGCCGTATAGAGCATTGTAAACCGGGTACATCAGGGGAATGACTCCGCTAATCCCGTCGTTCACGAAATGCATTATGGAGGTCGATGCAAGGCTCTTCTTTCCGTCGTCCAAGTTATGCGAGCCTCTCCAAGATGATTCGGGGTATGGGCCTACCTTATGAAAGCATTGAGTCGCGTACGCCTAGAACAGAAAGAAGGCGCTGACTTGGGGAGGCGAAAGCTCGAACGATAGGTGGCGGAAGCTCAAGGGGTTGGCGTCGACAAGTCTACCGTGAATATGTCACGGAGTTCGTACCAAAAGTCCAGGGACCACTTCCGCAGGTCCCTCCATTCTCTGCCTCTAATTGCAGGGTGGAGGTGTCCGTGAGCTTGAGCAGTATGACTGTGACAGCCGAGGGCGTCGGGTGGGACGGGCCTGACAAGTATTTCGTTTCATAACAATAGATTTCCCCGTCCGGGGTAATGTCGCTGAAGTTCCTGTTGATGAAACCAGAGGTGGCAGGGATGAAAGAGTACCTGCCGGGGGGCAGGGACCCACCCGTTGTTCCTACTGAGTAGATGCCAAGAGATGGATTTACATTGTCAGGGCCCAAGTAGATGTTATTCGCCTCCGGTGATGCCCCAGGAGCAGGCGTTCCGGGGCCAAACCAATATCCTTGGGCCGAGCCTTTCACGTCGAGGTAAATCGTCCCACATGATGGCGGTTCGGTGCGTGTTGTACCATCGAAACTGCTGAAGCGAAGCTGGCTGAGGACTACCGGAGGGAAGTAATCGAAGGCGCAGACAGCATAACACCTGTCGTATACACTTCGATTCGCTGGGCACAATCGGCTAGGGTCAACGAAGGCGCTGCGGCCCGTCGGCAGCCTGAAATCTCTGGCACCGATATCCAGTCCGTAGGCCCCGGCCTTGAGGTCTCCGGTTGTCCCGATCATCTCCCCCGCCTTCACGCTGATGAAGACGTCCCCTCCGCAGAAGTCCTCGTTAATCTGGGTACTGAAGTGACAGGTCGGCAGGATCTTCGCGGCAGCATCGATGAAGGGCTGGTAGCGCAGGCTCCGAACGTGATGAAAGTAGAGGGCGAAATCGGCGCATGAATAGAAGACAAGAGTGTAGTCGATGTAGTTCGTCTTGCTGCCGAGTGTATTGTAGTGGCGCAACCCAATCGAGGTTAGCACCATGTCTCCGGGCGAGTAGACTGGAGCCTCCTTGTCGAGAGGATGGGTGGGGTCGATGACGTAGATGTATTGGTGCGGTGCGGGGATGACGTGGTCTGGAGGGGACATTTGTCCTAGGGGTGTAAGCACAACGGTGTCGTTCGTGGAGACGGGCAGGACGGAGAATAGGGGTTGACCGGGGCCGCACGGCGGCAGCGAGTTGCCCGGGACCTGCCTTGAGAGGTAGACGGCCGACCCGGCAGCCACGGTGACGAGCAGCGCAAGAACCGCCGCAATCATCCGAGACCTGCTGGGCAAGTGGCGCCGAGTAATGGAGATGCGATTAATAGTCTTGCAGAACTATCGCCCGACCGAGGAAATCATCTCTCTCCTGGAGGACTTCCGCTGCATGGTGAACGACTGCATCAGGCTAGGGCTCAGGGAGAGTCTGACTTCGATGAAGTCGCTCTGCATGAAAGCGTACCACCAACTCTCCGTCTACGACGTTCCGACATGCTATCGACTCACCGCTATAAGCAGGGCCACGGGGTTACTGCGGAACTACCGAAGAGAACTGAAGAAAAGGGGTCGGAGTGCGAGGGTTCCATACGTTACCAAGCTTTCGCTTACGGATTGCTACGGGTTCCGGGTCATCCATCGCCTCGTAAGGGTGCCAATCAGAAAGGGAGAATACACTTTCATTGTCCTCAACGACCATACGCTACGCTCAATCTTGAGCCATACACCGAGGTCTCTGACACTCACACCAAACGGTCTTAGCATTTGCCTCTCAAAGGAAATAGCCGAAATTGAGCCCGTCGGAGCTATTGGAATTGACCGCAACCTCGACAACGTGACAACAGCGGACTCTGCCGGAAACATTCTGCGCCACGACCTCGCTAGGGCGACGGAGGCCAAGGCACCATGCAGAGAGACGAAGAGTCACTTCAAGCGAAACGACGTGAGAGTCAGGCGACTGGTCTACGGTAAGTACGGGAGAATCCAGCGGAACAGGGTGAGCTGGCTCCTCCACAACATCTCCGCCTCGATAGTCAGGCGAGCGAAGGAGAAGAGGTTCGGCGTCGTGATGGAGAACATCAGAGGAATCCGCAAACTCTACCGAAAAGGAAATGGACAGGGCAACACCAACAGAGCGAAACTCAACTCATGGAGCTTCTACGAGCTGCAGAGACAGGTCGAGTACAAAGCCAGATGGGAAGGAATACCGGTCGCCTACGTGGCAGCGAGAGGAACGAGTGTGAACTGCTCGATATGTGGGTCGAGAACGTACCCGAATGGGCGGCGCACCCTCCACTGCTCCAAGTGTGGCATCTCCATCGACAGGGATGTCAACGCGGCGAGGAACATCCTCGCGAAGGGAAGAAGAGGAGTGAGGTTCACTCCCGACGGCCCGCCAGAGGTACGAATGGAAGCTATGAAGGGGAACGAGACGACGACTCCAATCCTCCGAGCAGATGGCGGGAAGGTAACATAGGGTCAATAGCCCGAAGAGTTACCAGAACCATAGTCTTGAGTGCTTGTGCTGCCGTGCTAGGGTTTGCTGCGCACCGCCTGGATAGCATCCACGCGTTGGGCGATGTATTACACCACTAGCCACAGGAGGATTCGTTGAGAATCCCCTGGATCCAGCCTTTGGCTGGGTGGAAGCTCGATGGGACGACAGTCAGAACCTAAATAAGGGCTCCCGTGTTTTCTCGATTTCACTTGCAAGTACCGTCCCAGATGTACATAGACGGAAGGTGGGTCGATTCAGGAGACTCTGCGACACTGGACGTCCTCAACCCAGCCAATCAAGAGGTCTTGGCCAGGATTCCGAAGGCTTCCAGAGAGGATGCACGGAGAGCCATAGACGCGGCCTTCGAGGCCAAGGAGAGGGCTTCGAAACTCGCCGCTCACGAGAGGTCGAGGATCCTGCTGAAGGTGGCTTCGCTCCTCGAACAGAATTCGCGGGAGATGGCCGTGCTCATAGCGAGGAACGTGGGGAAGCCGCTGGTAGACGCGGAGGCGGAGACCGCTCGTGCTGTGCTCACTCTTACTTTTGCGGGAGAAGAGGCGAAGAGAATCTACGGCCAGACGATACCGTTGGACGCACATCCTTTCCCGCCCGGGAACGAGAACAGGCTGGGGTTCACGGTCCGCGAACCGGTCGGGGTCGTCGGGGCGATTTCCCCCTTCAACTTCCCGCTCAACCTTCTGATGCACAAGGTCGCGCCCGCCATAGCGGCGGGGAACACCGTGGTCGCGAAGCCACCCAGCGACGGGCCACTCCCTGGCCTCATGGTCGCGAAGCTCTTCGAGGAGGCGGGACTGCCAAAGGGGTTCCTCAACATAGTGGTAGGGCCTGGCGAGGTCTTGGGGGACGAGATAGTGACCAGCGACAAGGTGAACGCAGTCAGCTTCACAGGCGAGAGCGAGACGGGCAGGCAAATTTCGGAGAAGGCAGCTAGGACAAACAAGAAGGTGATACTTGAGCTGGGAGGACACAACCCGATGATCGTCCTAGACGACGCGGATGTCGGGGCCGCGGTCAGCGCGGCGGTCGCGAGCACTTTCGGATACTCTGGTCAGGTCTGCACCGCGACGAGGAGGATAATCCTCTCGGAAGGAGTCAGGGACGAGTTCCTCACCCACTTCGAAGAAGCGGTAAGCAAACTCAAGGTCGGGAACCCCCTCGAACGGACGACCAACGTGGGTCCGGTAATCAACCGCAGGAGCCTTGAGAAGATCGAGCGTCTGGTCGAAGACGCTACGGCCAGGGGCGCGGTCGCAACGACGGGCGGCGCTCGTCTGGTCTCTGGCGAATATTC
>VBPQ01000160.1 GCA_005877185.1 Nitrososphaerota archaeon | reverse complement strand
CCAGGTTGAACGGCTCGGTCAGCCGCAGGAGGGCGGTCCTGACGTCCATCGAAGTGTTCCCGACCGCGACCCTCACGGCGTTCAGGCGAGGAGCGGCAATACAGGTCGTCGGAAGAAGAAGGAGGTCAACCCTGTTGAACAGCCCTCGGAAGGAGGAGGCGAGCTTCCGGCGTACTCTCTGAGCGGCCAGGTACGTTGTGGCCGGTATCAGCAACCCCTGCAACAGCCGCTCTCTCACGTCCTTTCCGTAGTCCTTGAAATGATCTCTCAGCAGCTCTCGGTGGTAAGATGCAGCCTCGGCGTGAACGATGATGCTTCTGGCCGCCGCCATGGCCTGAGGATTCTCGAGCTGGACGTCCATCAACCTCGCGCCTTCCCTCTCCGCCAAATCCAGGGATGCCTCGTACCTCCGCCTCACGTCCTCCTCGAGCGGCTCAAGGATGTTCCGCGGGATACCCAGGCGGAGTCCCTTGAGCCTTAGCGGCTTGTTTCTCCCGCTCCTTCTGGGGTCCCGTCGTGAGGCGATGCCCGCCCCATCCGTGAAGGTCACCGAAGCGAGTATGCTGGCATCCCGGACCGACCTCGTCAGGAAGCCGATCGAGTCCAGGCTCCAGCTAAGCGGGATTACCCCATCCCTGCTCACTAGACCGTAGGACGGCTTGAATCCGACGACCCCGCAGAGTGAGGCTGGAATCCTTATGGAGCCTGCGGTGTCTGAGCCGATCGCTGCGCACGACATTCCCGCTGCGACGGAGACCGCACCCCCGCCCGAAGAGCCGCCCGAAATTCTATCCCTCTTCCACGGATTCCTGCAGTTCCCAAAGTGCGGGTTCAGGTTCGTCACGCCGAACGCAAACTCGTGAAGGTTCGTCTTTCCCGTGAGAGTCGCGCCAGATTCCTTGAGAGCTCTGACTACGGCGGCGTCCGCTCGGGGGACATACCCGTGCAACACCTTCGAGCCTGCGGTGGTCGGCTTACCCTTGACGTGAATGATGTCTTTGATCGAGATAGGGATCCCGCGGAGACTTCCTCCACCGCGCCCCCTTTCTCCGCCTGGGAAGACGGTGATGAAGGCTCTGAGCTCGTCGTTCCGTCGTCTTATGTTGTCGAGCTGCGAGTCGAGAAGCTCCTCGGCATGAATCGACCGGGCGGCCAGCAGCTCCGAGGCTTCCCAGACGGTAAGTGCGGAGAGTCTCGAACTCAAGCTTCAATCAATCAGGTTCGAAGGTCGTCGCCGGTTCCAGGTCGGGCTCAATTGGCCCAAGATCTTGGTCGAGAGCGACAATCGCGTCTATCCTCTCCTTGGCTGCCTCGCTCACCCCCCTCGGTAGGGAGAAGAGTCCTTCGAATGAACGTGCTTCCTTGCTTCTCATGTCAGACGATCAGAGACGCCTCGGGTTAAGAGCGTTTCCCACTCGACGCTTACCTAGCCTTCGCATAGACCGTGGTGACCCAATCGGCGTGCTTCCTGGATTCCCCCCTCACGGCCTGAGAGTAGGCGGCCTTCAACTGCCCCGTCACCCTCCCGGGTTCGCCGTCGCGAATCTTTCTCCCGTCAATCTGGAGAATCGGCTCCACTTCGCTCGCGGTGCCCGTGAAGAAGACCTCCTCGGCCGTGTAGAGTTCGCTTCTGTCGATTGGCCTCTCCTCGATAGAAAGGGCCGAGTCTTTCGCGAGGGTGATCACGGTGTCTCTGGTAATTCCCTCCAAAATCGAGGAGTAGACCGGAGGAGTACTTATCACACCTCTCCTGACGATGAAGACGTTCTCGCCGGCGCCTTCGCTCACGCGCCCTCCCTCATCTAGGAGGAGGGCCTCGTCGTACCCCGATAGTTTCGCCTCGATCGTGGCGACGCACGAGTTAAGATAGTTCGCTGCCGACTTTGCCCTTGGTATCACCGACATCGGCGAAATCCTCCTCCAGGACGAGACGCAGACGCGGAGCCCACTCCTCTCGAAGTAGGCGGAGAATGGGAAGGCGAAGGCGGCGATGTGCTTGGGGTGCTTCCTGTAATCCAGGTTTATCCCTCCAGCCCCCACGAACAGTATAGGTCGGATGTAGACGGATGTTCTGAAGCCATTCTTCTTCAGCAATGCGATGATGCCGTCCTGAATCTCTTCCTCGGTGAAGGTGGGTTCCAGATGGAGCATCCGGGCCGATTCGAGGAGGCGTCTGATGTGGTCTTTCAATCGGAAAACGAGGAGCTCGTTGTTGTGGTAGTAGGCCCTGATTCCCTCGAAGACCGCTGTCCCATAGTGAAGGGCGTGGGCCTTTACAGAAATTTTGGCCTCGCTCGCGGGTACGACCTTCCCGTCAAACCAGATGTACTCCGGTTCCTCACTCAATAGATTTGCCAAGAAGGTTCAAATTCCGCATATAAGATTTTCTCAGAAGAGGCGGTAATTTTGCAGAGGGAGCCAAGAAACAGCTCGGAAAGTGAGAAGTTCTATGACCCCGACGACTAAGAGGAGCCGCCCCCTTCCCTGGGGGAGGGTTCCACCTTCGCTTTTGGGTAGGAGCCTAGAACCTTGAAGAAGATGGTCTTGCTGACGAGTTCCCTCAGAGCGCCCCTCTGGACGGTGTCATCCCTGTGCCCTTCAAAATCCAGGAAGAAGTAATACTCCCAGGGACGCTGTCTCGTTGGCCGAGACTCTATCTTCGTGAGATTGATGCCGTGTCTAGCAAAGGATTCCAGGGCGTTGTAGAGTGAACCAGGAACGTGAGGAAGCGAGAAGATTACCGAGGTCTTGTAACCGCTTCCGCGGGGACCCTCCTTCGTCGAGAGCACGAGAAATCGGGTATAGTTCCGACCATAATCCTCGATTCCGCGTGAGAGGACGCTCATCTTGTAGATTCGGGCGGCGTTCTCGCTGGCGACCGCGGCGGCGTTCGCCATCCTCTTCTCCTTGATCAACTTCACGCTTCCAGCGGTGTCGTAGGCGACCATGACTGTCACCCCGAGTGAAGCGAGGAAACCACGGCACTGCGCGAGGGCTTGCGGATGTGAATAGACGACCTTGAGGTCCCTCATAGTCGTCGAGGGGAGGGCGATGAGGCAGTGTACCACGCGAAGGACTATCTCTCCGGCAATCTTGGCGCTGCTAGTAATCAGCGAATCGTAAGTTTCGTGGACGCTCCCCTCGATCGAATTCTCGATGGGGACGACGCCGTACCTTACAGCTTCGACCTCGGCTAAGTTGAAGACTTCGGGGATTGTCTTGCAGGGGACTGTCTCGGCCTTCCCCCCGAACCGCTGATAGATCGCCTCTTCGCTGTAGGCGCCGTGCTCTCCCTGGAAGGCGATCCCCTTAGGTCTCAATTTCGTTCAGCGAAAAATGTGTGCTATTCAGCTCGTCGGGAGCCTTCCTTCGGTCGGGCCCTCCCCATCTTGAATGAATGAACTTATGAATAATTCCCCCGCCCTGTAACTGCTTCTTACGAGAGGACCCGATGCGACGTACTTGAACCCCATCTCCTCTCCTAGCTCCTTGTACTTCGCGAACACCTCGGGGCGGACGAACTCGACCACAGGCAGGTGCCTCGCAGATGGTCTGAGGTACTGACCGATGGTGAGGAAGTCCACGTCGGCATCCCTTAGGTGCATGAAAGCGATTTCCAGCTCCTCCTGAGTCTCGCCCAACCCGACCATTATCGAAGACTTCGTGTATGTTCTCCTGCGCAGCTTCTTTATGCTCTTTAGAACGGAGAGTGACTGCCAGTAGTTGGCCCTCGGGTCTCTGACCCTGGGAGTCAGGCTCAACGTAGTCTCGAGATTGTGGGCGACGACGTCGGGTCTCGACTCAACAATCACACGCAATGAATCGAGGTCGTTTTGAAAGTCTGGAATCAGCACCTCGACCCGCATCTCGGGACACTGCTCCTT
>VBPQ01000151.1 GCA_005877185.1 Nitrososphaerota archaeon | reverse complement strand
GGCGGAGCTCGTCGTCGATGCCGTCTTAGCTGTCGCCGAGAAGCAGGACACCAAGTACATGGTAGACATCGAAAACGTGAAGGTCGAGAAGAAACCGGGAGGGTCTCTGGGCGACACCAAGCTCATCCAGGGGATCGTCCTCGACAAGGAGGTCGTCCACTCGGGGATGCCAAAACGCGTCGACAACGCGAAGGTAGCCCTGATTAGCGCGCCATTCGAGATAGAGAAGACGGAGTTCGATGCGAAGCTGAACATCAACGACCCGTCGATGATGAAGAAGTTCCTCGACGAGGAGACGAAGATGCTGAAGGGGATGGTTGACAAGGTCACATCTATCGGGGCGACGGTCGTCATCTGTCAGAAGGGAATCGACGACGTCGCACAGCACTACCTGGCGAAGGCAAACGTTCTCGCCGTGAGGCGGGCCAAGGAGTCCGATATGACCAAGCTCGCGAAGGCGACTGGCGCGCGGGTGGTGAACAACTTCGAGGACCTCTCGGAGAAGGACCTAGGGTACGCGGCGACAGTCGAAGAGCGGAAGGTAGAGGAGGACAAGTGGGTCTTCGTAGAAGGAGCGAAGAATCCCAAGGCGGTGACACTGCTGATTCGAGGTGGGACGCAGCGTATAGTCGATGAGGCAGAGCGTTCGCTCCACGACGCGATCATGGTCACGAAGGACGTAATCGAGAAGCCAGCTGTTGTGGCAGGCGGCGGAGCCGCGGAGGCAGAGGCAGCATATCAGGTCCAGAAGTGGGCGGAGAAGTTGTCGGGGAGGGAGCAGCTAGCGGCGCAGAAGTTTGCAGAAGCGCTCGAGACGATACCCGTCGCGCTCGCGGAGAACGCGGGGATGGACCCCATCGATGCACAGGTGGAGTTCAGGGCGAAGCACGCCGAGGGTGGGAAGTGGTTCGGGATTGATGCCCGCGAAGGGAAGATCAAAGACATGTACCTGAAGCAGGTCTTCGAGCCATTGGCTGTCAAGGAGCAGATAATCAGGTCCGCAAGCGAGGTAGCGGGCATGATCCTCCGTATCGACGACGTAATCGCCGCAGGAAAGATGAAGGGCGGGGGTGGGCCACCGAAGGGCGGTGGTGGCGGCGGCGAGGACGGCGGCGGCGGCGAATTCGACTAACTAGACGTAGCAGCTAAACAAACATAAGGTCCACGAGAACCGTGGGCGCCAGCGAATTTCATCGCGAGCTAGATTACCCATTCTTCCCTCTTCACGTCTCGCCTCTCAAACCCTATTTTTGAGACGGCGTACGGGACTCCGCCGTAGAGGGAGGCGTCACCTCTCTCCCTGTAAAGCGCGTCGACGATTCTTCCGAGCGCGTCCCCTTTCATGATCCCGCTGCCGCTATCCCCACCGACGACGATCAGGTTGCCCTCTCTGAAAGCGTAGGGAAGGTAATCGACAGTGTTGTACGCGTACAGACCCGCCCACATGCTTTCAGGCCTCGCGTTCCTGAACTGGGGAAAGTATGCCGCGAGCACGGGATGGACGCCTCTTTCGTAGTAGCTCGGTTCCGCCCGGTAGCTGTCGAGGTCCCGGTCGGGGATGTTGATGTAGGGACGGTTGACCTCGTCCTCGCAGGCTATCCAGAACTTTCTCTCCTCGCTGACGGGCTTGAAGTGGACGCCGGACTTGGGAAGGATCACCATTGGGATCAGACCGAGGTCGTTGAATCCCTTCGTGTGGAGGAGGGAGAGCAGCGGTCCGTCGCTCTCTGCTGAAACGCTGAAGAGCTGCCTCTTCTTCGCCTTGACGTGACCGTCTACGCCTACCGGCTCGAGGAGCTCGTTGTTCCAAGCCCCACACGCTACCACCGTAGACTTCGCCTCGAGTTCGCCCGTGATGCCCCCCGTTACTCTGACGCCCTTGACCTCCGCCTCCTGCCAGACGAGCGGCTCTCCTTCGATACCCAGCTTTCGGGACGGGCCCAGCAGGAGACCCTCGACGCTCGTCTTGAATGCGATCTTTCCTCCCAGCCTCGTGAATTCGTTCGCGTAGAAACGAACAAGCTTCTCCGGGTCGAGCCTGCCGCACTTCGGCCCAAAGACGGCCCCGCTGATGTCTTCGAGTCCCATGACGCTCGACTCCTCATCGTCGCCAAGATTGGTGACTACTCCACCGACGAGCCTCCTCAATTCCTCGACGGAATATTCTTCGACCTCAATCCCGTTTCGCTTCATCCCCCGGACGTACCGCTCCGTCCTCGCGACCTGACTCTCACTCAGGAGCCAGAGGTAGCCGATGAGCTGCAACCCGATGTCGAGCTTCAGCTCGTTCTGGAGATGGAGGTAGAAGTCGATGGAGGTGTTCGCGAGAACCTGGTTGTCAGAAGAAGTGAAGGTGTTCCTGAACATCGAGTTGCTCCGACCGGTGTTGCCCTGACCGGGGGCACCGAACCTATCGAGCACCAGGACGCTCTTGGAGGGATTGTTCAGCTTGAGATGGTAAGCGGAGGCGAGCCCCATGATTCCCGCCCCGACGACAATAAGGTCGTAACCGGGCAAGCCACTATTCTGCCGTCCAAATCACGATTTAATCGTTGGCTCCCCGAATCGCTGAAAGGGGGAGGCGACCCACTGCTAGCCCAGCTGCTCGATGAATTTCCTGGGAACTACCTCGAGGGAGACGCGCTTCTGCTTCCAGTAGTAGTTTCTCGCCGCTTTCCTTCCCTCCGCCTCGCCTTGATACCTAATCGCGAGCCGCTCTATGTCCTTCAGGGGGTCCCTCTCGTTCGCGATTCTCGCCCTCCCCTCGAGGAGAACGTAGGAGTATCCCTCGTGCACGAGAAGGGCGACCCTGTCGTCCCTCCTCACGTTCTTCACCTTGACCCTGTCAAGACTCGTGTTGACGATGAACTTTCCGTCGTCGTACATGTACCAGATGGGAGTCGTGTGAGGAGACCCGTCTCTGTGTACTGTGGAGAAGGCGGCGAAGTGCCTTCCCATAACGAAATCGAGCCCCCTCTTCGAGAGTGGTTTCACGAGACCTGCCCCTTCCTTACTGGGGGGCGAGTCGGGATTCATCGCATCTTCTTCGCGTAAGACGAGAGCATCTTCCGGTATGCGCTGCGCGGGGGATAGCCGATGCTGCAGAGGTAGGTCGAGAACTTCACACGCTTCTTATCGTCTTTGATCTTCTTCTCTATCGACATTATCTCCTGCCCCACAACCGCGTAGGCGGTCGCGTAGCCCGGGAAGATCCCCTCGTGGGCCGGGAAGAGCTGAAAGTAGACGTTCGAGCGCTGCACCCCTGTGTACTCGTGGGCCCAGTCGAGGAACTCCAGGAGCCCCTGATTCCCGGTGTTCAGCCTGACGTCGCCGACAACCCTGAGAAACCTGATCAGCCTCCATTTCCTGACGGCGAACTCCACCTCTAGGTTCATCAGCTCGAGACCTCCGTACTTCTTCATCATCCCGACGTAGTCGCTCTCCGCCTTAGTGAGCCTCTTCTTCGTCTCGAGGCGTCTCACGGCCTCCAGGAACTCCCTCTCCCTGTTGAACGAGAGGCCCTCGGTGATGGGTCCGCTGAGAAGCCCAGGGATGAGGTAGAGTGGGTTCAGCTCGCCCATGAAACCCAAGGCGCTGTTCGAGTGATGCACGCAGTGGCCGTACTCTTCGTGGACGAGCAGGTCCAGCAGAGCCGAGACTGACTTGTCCGGGTCGGCCTCTTCGTGAACGTGTCAAAGAATTGCGCCGCCCCGGTCGGCATCACCCCGGTCAGGTAGCTCGGCGTCTCGATGAGCTTGGTCTTGTACCTCGGGTTTATCCTCACTATGTCAATGTCCGCGAATCGCTGAACGACGTTTCTAATGGTTCGCGTGACCTTCAGGAGCTCGCTGGGTTTCAGGTCGAGGCGTCCGTTCATCCGCTTCTCCACCTCCTCCGTATCCGCCTCGCAGCCGTAGAGCTTCGCGAGCTTTTCGAGGACTCCCCTGAACCTGGGTAGCTCTTCGTCGATCCAGGAAATCGCCTTCGTCTCAAGCTCCTCGGGCGTCTCGTCGTAATCGAAACCCTTTCCCAGCGCCACGCCGTAGAAGTTCTCCCTTCCCAACTCGAAGGCGTACTTCCTGAAGACGCCCTCGACCTCCTCAAACCGGCCTTCACCAAATCCGTCGAGCTCGAAGAGCTTCACGAACTCGGTCGCCTTCGCCTTCAACGCGTCACACTCCCCTTTCAGCTCTTCCCCCACCTTCCCAGTCGCCTTCACCGCGTTGAGGATCTCGATGACTCCGCTCAGCCTGTACAGGCAGAGGGCTTTGATCCCCGTGGGGACCTCCCTCCCCTCGAAGCGCGCCATCGTCGCGTCTATCGCCTTCGAGGAGTAAGAGAGAAGAGACAACAGGTGACTCTCGTTCACGCCCTCTTTTGCCAAGTGGTTGAAGATCGTGCCGACGATGTCATCGAGGATTGGTTGGGGCTCGTCGAAGAGCAGCGCCACCTCGAGTGAGTCGAGAACCTTCTCCTGAAGTTCAGTCTTCGCCCTCCTCCTGAGTTCCCGGACCCTCTCAAGGGCACCCTGAATGTTCTCGGAGGAAGGGATGAAGAGCTTCCCGGCGTATCGGTTGAATCCCTGCAGAAAGGCCGCCGACGGATTGAGCTCTTTGTACGTTTCTAGGATCTCCAGGTCGAGGGAGTCGGCCTTCACGTCAACCCGGCCCGGGGAGCCGGCTTATATCATTGAAGTGCGTCGAGCGGCTTGAACTTCTCGACTGTCTCCCGAAGCTCGGCGCGCAGGTGGTCTCGCCACGCCTCGAACCTCCCGGGCGACTCCGGATACTCGAGGTTGTGGGTTACCAGGGTCTGACTCTTCTTCGCCGTGTACCTGAGACCC
>VBPQ01000153.1 GCA_005877185.1 Nitrososphaerota archaeon | reverse complement strand
ATCCTCATTCTGATTTCCCCGGGCAGGCGTCCTCTCTTCCTGTTGCGCCTATGATACGCCAGATGGACAGGATCTTCAGTGCCGTATGGGTCGAGGGTCTCTGCCAGTATCAAACCTCCTTGAGAGATTATCTGATGCAATCTTCGGAGCACCCTCTTCGCTTTCGCTCGGCTTCCTAACAGACCGAAGTTGTTCCCGAACAGGATCGCGGTATCGAAAGGGTTGCGCGGGAATCTGAGGTCTTGCACAGACCCCAGCTTCACCTTCTTGAGGCCTCTTCCCCTGCAGACTTTCAGTGCCAGTGGCGAGATGTCCAACCCGACCACATCGAACCCTTTCCGCTGGAGGTGGAGTGCGACCCTTCCTGCGGCGCAGCCCAAGTCGACCACGGACCCTTGACGGGTCCCATGGCTTTCCTTTCAATCTCAGGCCATTCATCAAACCCGGCGAGATAGCTCGAGCCATCAATGGAGTCAATGAAACCGTCGTCTCTCTCGACGACGTCGAACGACCTGCGGCCCTTCCAGGCATCCCACATTGTGTGGCCGTGCACGTCCCAGGTAATCTCCAAGGTCGACCCCTGCTTCCCTTAAGACGCCTAAATGAGTATTGTTTCAGCCACACTTGGGTTCGTTGCTTCCGCCAGGAGATGCTCGACTTCGGCGCTCAGCATGGGATAGCCGCGGACGTCGAGTTGATACCGATTCAGAAGTCAATGAGGCCTACGAGCGAACGATGCACAATGATGTGAGATACAGGTTCGTCATCGATATCGCGGGCCTGAAAGGGCCAACAAGCCGTCGGCTGAAGCAGGCTTTATCACCTCGGCTTCGTCGGGCCGCACGGGAATCGTCTCTTGACGCAGGTACCCTCCAAGGCCAAGCTGGGCTACCTGTACGCGCTCGGGTCGGCGGTGACCGGCGGTCTCATCCCGGTCTTCAGCAAGCTGCTCCTCGTGAACGTGAAGCCGCTCACGATTTCGGCCCTCGTCTTCCTCGTCGCAGGGTTGATCCTATTTCCCTACCGCCCTAAGGACCTCCCGGGGAGGAGAAGTGTAGGGTGGATGGCGGCAACGGGCCTGCTAGGAGCCGCGCTGGCTCCCGCCCTCTACCTGTACGGCGTTAATCAGACCTCAGCCGTCAACGCAGCCCTCCTCACCAACGCCGAGGTCTTCTTCACCGCCGTGCTCGCGTTTCTCGTGTTCAAAGAGAGGTTGAAGAGGAAACAGCTGCTCGAGAGCATCCTGGTTGTGGCCGGAATCGTCGTCGTTTCAACCGACCTTGACTTCTCGAGCGTCCAGTTACTTCACGGGCTGACAGGAAACCTGCTGATACTCGGAGCAGGCATCGTATGGGCTCTTGACAACAACTTGAGTAGGATTACGAGCCAGAGGTTCGGGCCCATCTTCGTCTCGAAGTTCAGGAACGTCTTCGGCGGCGGTCTTCTGCTCAGTTTCCTGGTAGCAACCTCTGCTTCCTTGGCCGTCCCTGCCTCGGCACTCCCTCTCCTGCTTTTGTACGCGGCAGACATCGCACTCGCGACGCTCACATTCACGGCGGCGCTGGTCCGAATCGGGGCGGTCCGCGCTCTGCTCGTCTTCTCCACCACGTCCATCTTCGGCTCCCTCTTCGCAGTGGAAGGGCTGGGAGAGACGATCACCCTAATCCAGGCGTCCGGAGGCGCCCTGATACTGCTCGGGGTCTACCTGATCCACAAGAGCGAGGGCGTCTGAAAATCCAGATTTTTTGAACTCTTAAATCGACTGTGAGTCGGTGCATCGAGATAGTTGTCTTCTCAGAGGCGAGTCGGAATCGCGCTCGTCGGGGTCGGAAGCATAGGCGAGGTCCACGGGTCGAACCTGGCCAACAAGATCCACAACGCCAGGCTCGAGGCCCTCGTCGATTCGTTCATGAGTGATACGCGCAGCTGACCGAATTTAATAGTATAAGGAACCCGGAGGCAGGGCAAATAGAGATACGATTAATAACACAGCGGCCACCTTCGCCCCGTTTGGTTTGGCGTCCATCGAAGCGTCCTTTAGAAAGCTGCGACCGGAGTGGAATGGCGTCGTCCCGACCGAAGTCTTCTTTGACGAAGCGAATCGCATAGTCAACAAGTCGAAGAATTCTGACGTGACTCTGCGGGTGATGGGAGGGGTCGGCATTGCGCTACACTGCCCCAACGAAAGAAGCTTCGCCCAGAAACTCGGAAGGCTGGTTGACGGGAAACAAGAGTACACCGACCTCGATTTCGCCGGACTTCTTAAGCAGAGGAATAAGCTGGTTGATTTCTTCACGGGACAACTGGGATATGCGAAGAGGAGGACGACTATATCGACGTCTGTTTCCCAGCGACAAATCTACTATCACCCGGATGGGTATTTTACAGTGGACGTCATGATGGACAAACTGCTCATAGCCAATCATCCGATTGACTTTCGAGCTAGACTGGAGATCGACCCTCTCACCATCACCCCCGCCGATTTGCTCCTGGAGAAGATACAGATGTGGGAATCGTTCAGTGAGAAGGACCTCAAGGATTGCCTTCTCCTAATCAAAGCTCACAAGGTCTCGGACGAGGGCGAGGGCGCCGACACGATTAATTCCAAGTACATCGCAGAACTCCTTTCTGAGGACTGGGGATTTTACCACACCGCGACGACGAACTTGAAGAAGATAGCCTCAGTCGTCGAGAGTCTGGACGACCGGGGTCAGGAGGTGCACATAGACCCTGCTCGGGTCTCATCCGGGGAGAGGGAGGAGATAACAGGCAAGATAGTAGAAGGACTGTTGCGCGCCATTGAGGATCATCCCAAATCCCTAGGCTGGAGAGTCAGGTCCAAGTTGGGGACAAAGAAAAAGTGGTACAAAGACGTCGAGACGCCCCAGACAGTCGGGGATTTCGGAATCTGGCGATTGAAGGAGATAAGCAAATAGTCAGGTTCCACTTCTTGGCGAACCCTCGATTAGAAGCGCTCGACTTCCGTTAGCCCGACGCCGCGGCCAAGGTGTCCTGTAGTGCTAGCGCTGGTCCGGAATCCGATCCATTCGGCCGGCGGTCTCCGCTAACTAACTCTTCAGCTCGATGGATAGGAGACGCGAAAGCCCCCCAAGGTTTTCCACCTAGTGCGAGCTCCCGTCGGACCAGGAAGCCTCTCCCTTCTTCATCCTGACGACCTCCGACCTCCCACCGGGGGATGGCGACCTGAATTTGCTGTTCGTGGTACCGTATGCGAGGTTCGGCATGTGAGAGTGCATGGTGAGCTTGAGCAGGAAGTCGACCTCCTTCGCGTAATCCTTCCACCAGTAGATCCTCTCTTAGTAGGATGCCAGCTCTGAGTAAAGCGCAAGCATGGGCATGACCAGAAAGAGGCCCGATTCTGAGCGTATTAAGCGCGACGAGGGTTCGAGGGAAGCGCTCAGATTGTAACGTGTTTAATTGCGTCTCCGCCAGATATCAACCGCGCGCTGGGCGGTAGGTGGCGGTGGACGTCACTCCTCGACTACTTGCGATTCTGCCCGATGAATTTCTGGTCCTGTGCTCTCGTGAGGCGCTACGACTGTGAATTTCGAGGAGACGACCTCCTCGAAGAGACTCTTGGCCAGCCCAAATGTCTCGAAGTAGTCCGTGAGCCTCGACTCCAAGAGTCGATACTCGTCGCTGTCCAGTTCCCTGTAGTCTGACGAGGGAGGCTTGACGTACTTGCCGGAGAAAATCCTCTCGATCTTCGAGAATGCGATGGAAGGAAGACGCCGCTTCAACGCGAAGTAATCCAACGTCTCCTGACTGATGACGGACCTGTACTCCTCCGCCCCGAGCATCCCATCAAGGTGTAGCGAGTACAGGTAGTTCAGGACGTCCTCTCTAGGGGGCGTTAGCCCCACCTCGTCGGCTCTGACCGCGGATCGAATGAAGATTTTTCCGCCCACCATCCCGGTACCCGCGAACCTTCCCGCAAGCGAGTCCTGGCGGTTT
>VBPQ01000152.1 GCA_005877185.1 Nitrososphaerota archaeon | reverse complement strand
CTCGGGCGTCCTTGGCGCGATCGACCCCATCCCGTAGGCGCAGACCGTCCAGTCGTCATTCGAAATCGAATCGGGGTCGAAGACGGGTATCCTCTTCTTTTCTTTCAGGACTCTCGAAAGAATACCATACCCGTACTCGGGGCTTCCTCCGCCTCCGGTACCGTAAAAAGTGCAACCTCTCACGAAGTCGCGAACCTCCTGGTCGGAGCTCAGGGAGAGCGTCTCTCTCATTTTTTCATCGTAGCTCTCACCGTTAGATTATGAAAGGGTTTGGGGAAACAAAAGAAACGTCAAAAGCCGAGATAGTAGGGACGTATCTGGCGAGATGACGGCCAGAACAATCGACACAGCGAGCAGTAGAACGCACCGCCGTATCTTAGATTTTCACAGGAGGGATCATATTCGGATGGTGAGAACATCCGGTCTAATAGGATCCCAATTCTCAGAGTACGACCCCTTCGTCATGCCCGCAATGTGGGGAGCGGTCTGAACTATCTCAGGGATGGCTGTTGCCAAAGCCATGGACTTGTCACATCCATCGCCTTGGGCCTCTTGCGAGGCTTATGGTTCCTGATTCACCGGGAGGCTGAATCAGCGGCTTTCGCCGTTGACTGGACTCCTCCCTCCACAGGCGTTTCTAGTGTCCGGGCAACTCCCGGCCACTCCGCGAGGTTCCTCGCGGCGTTGAGGTCGCGGTCCGCGACGAGGCCGCAACACTCACAGTGGAAGGTGCGCGCCCCGAGGGGCATCGCATCCTTTTTCACGTGCCCGCACCTCGAGCACCTCTTCGTCGAGGGGTACCACCTGTCCGCCGTGATTAGGGTGGACCCGTACCAGCGGGTCTTGTATCGCAGCTGCCTCGAGATCTCGCCCCAGGCAGCGTCCGTTCTTCACGTCCAGGTCCTCCACGCCGATCACGGGCTTGGTTTTCGCCAGCATCGTGGTGAATTTCTGGATGGGGTCGAGGCGCGTGTTCCGAACTCTCATGTTGAGGCGGGCGAGGGCCTCCCTCGCGTTTCTTCTGTTCGACGAGCCCTTCTTCTTGCGGCTGAGGTTGCGCTGCAGGTGTCTGAGCTTCCTCTCGTACCTGCGCAGCACCCTCGGGTTCTCGAGCACGGTGCCGTCACTGACTACCGCAAGGGAGTTCAACCCACGGTCGACACCGACCGCTGGCCCGGGCGGGGTAACTGGTTCCTTCCTCTCTTCCACGACGTTGACGGCCACATACCATCGCTTGGCGCGCGCGGAGACTGTGACAGAGTTGATGTGCGCCCTGGAGGGTATGTAACGATGTTCCTTGAGCCTGACCCAGCCTATCCGGGGAAGGTGAATCTCGGCGGGACGGACGCTGATGGCACCATAGAGGGTGAACGACCCCACGCCCCTCTTCCTGCTCTTGAAGTTTGGAGGGCCCGCCCTATGCGCAAAGAAGTTACTGAACGCAGCGTCGAGGTCCCTCAACGCCTCCTGTGGGGCGCACTTTGACACCTCGTACATCCAGGACAGTTTGCCCTCCTTGAGCCTGTTGAGCTCCCTGTGGAGGTCCACCGCGGTTGGCGTCTTCAGCCTCGGGTGCGGGAGCTGGTTGTACTCGTGCACGTTGCTCTTCCACTCGAGCCCCCAGTTGTACGCGAACCTGGCGGCGCCGGCGTGATTGTACAGAGCCGCGATTTGCACGTCGTCCGGGGCGAGTTCAGTCTTGTAGGCGCGAAATATCTTCATAGCAGAGCCTCCCGCCTTCCGTCCTGGCGCGCTTCCATGGTTCGGATGGCAGCGCCGCGCCACCTCCACCTCTCGACCAGAAAAATGCGGAAAGGAACGGACTGGTTACGGATGCTTCACGGTGTCCCCTGACTGGAAGGCACGGGCGAAAAATACGGCCTGTGCGGTCTTTCTCGCAGGCCCTCCGGTCACAGCGGCGCTACAACCCAGCGGGTTGGAGCTTGGTTTTCTCAGCTGTGGCCCGAACCTGTCAAGGTCGGGGGTGGAGCCTCCGTCCTGGCCGTCCTTTCTGCGGTCGATTTCGGAGAAGTTGTTTTACATCCGTCCGGGTGGATAGAAGGCGTCAGCATGCCCAGAGGATGACCAAGTCAATCCTTCCGTTCGTCAATTCCTTCGCCAGTGTGACAGGTTTGAGGGTTCATCCGTGACAGGTTTGCGCGGGGCGCTGGCTTTCGTGACAGGTTTGTGCGTGAAATTCGCTTGGGTGTGACAGGTTTGTGACAGGTTTCCAGCGCTTCGTCAGGGCATTCGCTGCAGGAGAATCGGAACCTGTCACACGCCTACGCGGCGTGCGTCAGAGCCATTTTGGCGTATGACCCGCGCCAATGCGGTCTTGACTGGCGGTGAGGCGCCAGCGCACTTGGGATTTTTTCTTGCTTTGCGGAAGACTTGATGGAGATAGAGTGGTCGGTGCGTAGTATTTATGAATGACGCCTAAAAGTTAGAAAATCCCAAGTCGATAAGACGAGGGGCACAGTGATGTCCACAGTACTTGTCGTCATAACACGAGACGGTTTTTCTCGTTCGTCCATGCTTATTCTCAGTGCAGATGGATTCAGTCGCAACTGATTGCGTACTTCTCAATCAAACCCCGTCTCTGGATGTTTAGCCTTTGAAACAGCTCGCTGACGAAGCCTGCTCTGTTCTCTCTCCCTTCTCTTCTTTTCTTACCAAAAAATCTCTATCGGAACTCGGTAGAGAGGCTGTCGCGCAACTTGGTCCGGACCTTTCGGAAGACGATGGATAATCCATATCGGAACTTCTTAGTCCTGTTATACTGAAGATTCCCAAATCAACTGATGAGGGAGAGCATAGGTCTGTGATAATCACTGCAACTACTGACCCAGGTCGACTAGGATATTTTCTTACTAGGAGGACCGGATATCACTCTTGAACCCGAGTCCAAGGACTGGTAAGCCAATATTCGTAATCGGGACGATTGTCACTGGAGTAGGATTTTTTTCTCTACTTTTGTTTTCTCCTCTTGCTTTGGCCTTCTCGGCGTGCTCTCAAACCCAAGGTTTCCCATGCTTCTATTTCTTCATGTACCTGCAAGTCTTCATCCTGATAACTGGCATGGCGACGGCCTCGATTGGTCTAAATCGATGGTTGATGGCTCCGAGAAGCATAAACTTCATCGTCGCCGCGACCGTAGGATTGTCTCTGACAGCTCTCTCGTTGTTCGCTGTTGACAGTAGTCTCTTTGGTTACTTCTTTGAGCAACAAACACGGGGTTTTCCTCTTCCTCTATTGAGGGGAATCTTGCTGTCCGGCTGTTCGCCTTGCATTGCGCCAATTCAGCCCACAGACATGCTTAATGCTCTGCTCGACTTTGTTTTCTGGTTCCTTTTGAGTTACCTAGGGATTTCGCTACTAGGCTATGTAGGGGTGCGCAGAAAAGTGAATAAGGAGGGAGAAACCGCCCTGCAAACAGGACAGGATTCGGGGCACAGTGTCCCTCCAGCTTTGTAGACTACATGCTTGCCATACTTCTCATCGACCGTTAGTGTGGGAGGCTCTTTTGGCAGTGCTCAGCTACCTCTTCTGCGGTCGCAAACCAGACCCCGGGACTCATCTTCATGTGCGCAATTGTCCGCTCGAGCATCGCGAGGCGTGACGCCCTCCCTATCAGCTGCGGATGGAGCATGAACATGCAGTACCGCCCTTCTTCGTACATGGCGTCGAATTCATCTTTGTAGACGAGCTCAACCTCTCTGGGGGTGAGAAGAGGCTTCGCCATCCCGAAGGTGTACACGAAGTATGCGGTGTCGTTGAAGGCGAAGCAGACGGGGAGCTCCACGAGGTCGCTCGGCTTTCCTCCAACGCTGATTCTGTACGGCTGGTCGTCGTCCATCAGCACGCTGTCGTAGAGAAAGCCCTCCTCCGCGAGTAGCTCGAAGGTGTTCTTCCCTGGCATCAACCTGAAGCCTCTCGGTCTCCTCCCGGTCAGGCGCTCAAGCACCTTTGACCCCTTCCTCAGCATCGCCCTCTCCTCTTCACGGCTCAGCATCGAGCAGTCCTCGTGCATGTAACCGTGATGGGCTATTTCGTGCCCCTCCTTCACGACCTGCTCAACGCTATCGGCATACTTCTCCGCGACCCACCCTGGGACGAAGAATGTGGCCTTGACGCCCTGCCTCCTCAACAGCGATAGAACCCTCGGGAGACCCACCCGGGGACCGTACCTCCCTTGGGAGGTGTCTATGATCGAAGGCTTCCTCTCTAACCAGACCTTCCAGAGCAGCTCCGCATCCAGGTCGAAGGAGAGGACCACGGGACACCTGACACCTTTCGGCCACTCGATGGCTCCCTTCATGGAACTCCTTATCACTTCAGAGGCCCTGCCGCCTTCACTCGTATCCTGGCCGCGTTGCTCGGGAGGTAGGCGAGGAAGACTTCGTCAACGTCGACGATCTGGACTCTCTCGGGGTCGGCGCCGGCCTGAATCGCCTTCTCGTTCGCCATCTGCTTCGCCTGCCTCATCGCCTCGTCCCTGCTCTGATGCTCCAGAGAGAAGACTCTGTCTATCTCCCCGCTGACCTGGGAGATTGCGGCGCCGATGGCGTTCGCGAACTGGAAGTTGGGAGGCCTTATGACCCTGGCCGAGCCCTTCAGCCTGTCGTAATGAGAGCTGGGGAGTATTATCCCCCCTCCACCGACGAGGACCACGGGCATCGGCTCGCGGGAGGTCTTTATCATGTCAATCGACCTCTCGACGTTCTCGACTATCTTGGAGACCGCCGACTTCACGAGTGCCTTCTCCAGCTTCTTCGTGCGCGAGACGTCGACTCGGGGGTCCTCCGATATCTCGGCGTAGCCGTCGGCGAGCGCCACGTCCGTGGCGGTGACGGTGCTCCCGCCCCAGGCGATTCCCTTCGTGACG
>VBPQ01000154.1 GCA_005877185.1 Nitrososphaerota archaeon | reverse complement strand
AGAAGCTCGACAAGAAAGTCCTTCCGCTCGGGCGAAAGCATACTCATAACGCTTTAGACGACGCTATTGAGCAGGCGGAAATCTTCAGAAGAATTCTGGAGATTAAGAAGACTTCGTGAGGGGCGTTTGTGCTTTGCCCTCCAAGGGGAGGGGATAGGTATATACCTATCGGCTGCTCGCAGGGACGCATGTTGTATCGAGTAATTATTTCGCATCTACGATGATACCTCCTTCTCCAGGATTGAAGGGTCGAAGAGCGCATCTGTCTGGGGCATCTTCTCGTAGTATGCGTCTATGGGAGTCTTCAGGTCAAGGGCTCCGTGAGGCTTTATCGTGTTGTACCACTCTACGCATTCATCTATCGATGAGAAGAATTTGATCTTCTTTCCAATCTCATCGAAGAGCTTCTCGACCTTCCCATTGGTCTGAGGGTGCGATACCCTTCCGAGTATGTGCCTGATGTGATTCCTCATCAGGAAGGTCTCGAACTCAGTCAATCCCTTCTCCCTCGCCTCCGCCTCAGCAGCGTAGAATTGGATCCCCCTGTCCGAAAGGATAGATTTTGGCTTCCCATACCTCTCGATGGCATCCTTCAGCACCTCGACGGCATGGTGGGACGTTGCCTCCTTGAACAGCCCGTATCCGACGATGAACCGAGACGCATCATCCTCGTAGGCGATGAGCTGCATCCCCCTCCACCTCGGGTCCTTCATCTCGTACCAATCGACGTGCCAGAGCGAGTTGGAGTATTCCCTCTCATACCGGACCCATTTGCGCCTGATCCACCTCCTTGCTGGCTCAGAGGAGAGACCGTGCATCCTCAGGACCCTCTGTATCCTGTCGTGATTGATATGGATTCCATGGTCGTGCTCGATCCTCTTCTTGAGGTAGACCGCTCCGACCCTGTACCTGCCATGGGCGAGGAGGACAA
This sequence comes from Nitrososphaerota archaeon, assembly GCA_005877185.1. GTDB lineage: Archaea > Thermoproteota > Nitrososphaeria > Nitrososphaerales > Gagatemarchaeaceae > TA-13. Next base: position 4,899 of record VBPQ01000154.1, on the reverse strand, counting down.
ACCGTACCTCATCGTCTGTGATCGGCACACTCCTTCTCCCGGCCTTCGATAGGGACGGAAGCTTCCCATTCTTCCGGTAGTATGCATAGACCTGTTCAACCCTCCTCCTCGACACGGATAGGTTCCTGGCGATGTCAGATGTGCTCCCTCCCCTCCTCCTGGCCCTGATGATGTAGCGCATCTTGTTATCATCAAGCTTCGGCACATCCTTCCCGTAATGCCTCAGTACGCCGCTCCAAAACTCACCGAGTCTACCTATCTTGGCTAGGTAGCGAAATGATTTCTCGATAAGAGAAGCCCTCCCAAATCCTGAAAGACTTATAATCCGAAGACGCTCAATTGAAGGGCGGGTTCACAATCCGGGCCACTAATCCGTGGAAAGAAATCGCCTCGGAACCTCTTTATGATGTCTCGTCGAGCTTCTGGGACAACTTCGATCGCGGACCTCGGTCACTGACGGACTACGAAACGAGCAGACTCGAACAACTTTCAGACAAAATCCGCAATCTAGAGACGGATTCTGGAGAGAGCACCAGAGTCACTCTCTTCGGGAAGACAATTGCGAGCCCCGTCGGCGTGGCGAGCGGTCCAGCCCCGAACTACAAGTGGCTCGCCCTCTTCTCACAACTTGGCTATAGCATCCTGACTTACAAGACGATGCGGGACAGGCGCTGGATTGGTCACGGGATGCCCAACCTGCTTCACGTCAGGGGAGACTTCGGACACGGATTCGTGTCGAGCATGGGGGTCACGGGTTCGATCACGAACTCTCTTGGGATGCCGACTCCGGACCCTAGCGTCTGGAGGGCAGAAGCCCGGCGCGTCGCCGAGACCAGTCGGGATCGTTTCTTCATCTTGAGCGTCTCGGCCACGGTCGGACGTGAGACCAGCGAAGAAGACATGCTTTCGCAATTCTCCTCTCTCGCGTTGGAGCGAAAGAACCTGGGAGCTGACGCCGTAGAGCTCAATCTCTCCTGCCCAAACGTCCTCCCCGGAGAGGGGGGAGAGACCTACACGGACGCAAAGCTGAGCGGCCGCGTCGTCGACGCTGTCCGAAAAAATGTCGGGGGAGACTTTCCTGTCTTCGTCAAAACGGGTTATCTGAGGGACTACCGGGAATTCGTCGAGCAGACCTGGGACAACAGAGTGGCCTACGTCGCGATGAATTCTGTTGCGGCAGTGGTCAGGGACCGGGAGGGGGTCCCCCAGTTCGCAGACAGGGGCGGTAAGGCCGGAATCTGCGGCTCCGCGATTCGGGAGCTTGCGCGCGGTGCCGTTGCGAACTTGGCGGAACAACTTACTGGCGGAAGAGACTACAAGATAGTCGGCCTTGGAGGAGTACTCGGCCCCCAGGACGCAGTAAGCCTGATGAAATCTGGCGCCGATATAGTCGAGAGCGCGACCGGCGCACTACTGAACCCGTTTCTGGCGCTCGAGGTGAGGCTCTGGCTTCTCCGGGCCAAGGTTGGAGGCGCTAATCATCGGTGAAGGCGGACGATTTCGCCGGGAGGGACATCATCACCATTCGAGATTTTTCGAGGGAGGAGCTCGAGTTCATCTTCGACTCGACCAAGGAGATCGAATCAGGCGGAGCTGGCAGGGCCCTCGACGGGAAACTCGTTGCTTTGATCTTCTACGAGCCATCCACGCGGACCTACTCGAGTTTCGAAATCGCAGCGGAGAGGCTCGGGTGCAGGACGACGGGTTTCTCGTCACCCGAAAAGTCCTCTGTCGCGAAGGGAGAGACGCTGCACGACACAGTCAGGATGTACGAGGGATATGGAGTGGATTGCATTGTCATGAGACACAGCCTGATGGGTGCGGCCCGCTTCGCCGCCGACATTACGAAGATTCCGGTGATCAGCGGAGGAGACGGGAGTCGCGAACACCCGACGCAGGCTATGGTCGACCTTTACACCATCAAAAAGGCCTTCGGAAAAATCGACGGACTGCACATCGGGATACTCGGCGACCTGAAGTACGGGAGGACCGCCTCCTCACTCAGCTACGGCCTTTCTAACTATGACGTGGAGATTACGTTCGTGGCTCCCGAGTCGCTGACCACGAGGAAGGAGATTGACTATTTCCTCAGCGAAAAGGGAGTCAGGTTCACGAAAACGAAGGATGTCGGGGACGTTGTCGGATCACTCGACGTCCTGTACGTCACGAGGATACAGAAGGAGCGCATACCCGACCCCACCGAATACGAAAGAGTCAGGGGACTCTACCAGATCAACCTGGGTTTCCTCAAAGAAGGTAAGAAGGGCCTCCGCGTAATGCATCCCCTGCCGAGGGTTGACGAGCTGGCAAGCGACGTCGACGGGAGCGAATACGCCCAGTATTTTGTCCAGGCCGCGGCGGGAGTCCCGCTAAGGATGGCTCTCCTCAGGATGGTGGTGGCGAAGTAGATGGAAGCATCGCAAGAAAAGCTGCTCGTGAGAAAGATAGAAGAGGGAACGGTCATCGACCACATACCGGCCTGGAAGTCTGACCTTGTGCTTCGGGTCCTCCGTCTTCAGAGGCTCGCAAAATCGGGATCGGAGGTCTCGGTCGCCGTGCTCCAGAATGTCGTTAGCAAGGTGCTGGGGAAGAAGGACGTAATCAAGGTTGATCAGTGGAGGATCGACGAGAACGAGGCCGACATCCTCTGCCTGATCTTCCCGACGACGACCATCAACTACATCAAGCGGTGGAAGGTTTCCAAGTACTCTCCCAGGGTGCCGGACACCATCGAGGGGCGGATACGTCGCCCCGAGATACTCTGCATCTCGAACGCTGAAAGAGAGCCGCTCTCGACGATGTTCTTCACCCTCAAGAGGGAGAGGATCCTGCAATGTGGGTACTGTGACTCGCTGCTCGAGTTCGACAGAATCCCGGACTTTGTAAGGGCATAGACCGATTGGAATTCGACCTCGTCGTTGAAGGAGAGGCTGTCCTTCGCTCCGGTACGGAACACATGCAGGTCGGCCTGCGGGACGGCATCATCGCAGACCTGAGGAAGACGCCTCTGGATGCCTGATCTTCCCCGGGTTCATAGACCCTCACGTGCACCTCAGGGAACCCGGCTGGGAGAGCAAGGAGGACTTCATGACTGCTTCGGCCGCGGCGGTTCACGGCGGAGTCACGACCGTCTTCGACATGCCGAACAATCCGGTCCCTGCCACCACGCCAGAAGCGCTGGAGAAGAAGCTGACGCTCGCAAGGCGGGCGCCGATTGACATTCTCTTCCACGGGGGGGTGACGCGGGAGAACCTGCACTCACTCGCTCGCATGAGCAACCTCGTGGTCAGTTACAAGCTCTACCTCGCGGAGACCACGGGGAGCCTTCTGCTGCCGCAGGAACTCCTCCCGGCCGCCCTGAGCGAGATATCGAAGACCGGGAAGCCAGCGAGCATCCATTGCGAGGACCAGTCGCTCATCGAATTGCGAAAGGAGAAGGCGGGCGGGGCCTGGGGACCAGAGGCCCACGCAAGGATCAGGAACCGGCGGACCGAAGTTGACTCGGTCAGGAAGGTGCTGTCAGCGCGGCCGAAGGGTGGAAGAGGAAAGGTCAACCTATGCCACCTCTCGACCGGCGAGAGCTGCGGCCTGGTCACGCGCGCGAGAGGGGCGGGGGGAGCCATCGCGTGCGAAGCGACGCTCCATCACCTGTACTTCAACAGCGAGATTCTGAAAGAGAAAGGGGACCTCCTGAGGGTTAATCCCCCCCTGCGGTCAGAGTCGGACAGGAAGGCCCTAGTCCGTGCGCTGAAGGGGGGCGATGTTGACTTCCTCGTAACGGATCACGCGCCGCACCTGTTGGAGGAGAAGATGTCTGGGGATCCCCCCAGCGGAGTTCCAGGCCTGGACAACTACGGTAACGTGGTGGCATGGCTGATTACGGAGCAGGACATGTCGCCATCGGGGGTCGCCCGCGCCACCTCGGGGAACCAGGCCGGGTTCTTTGGGCTCAAGGACAGAGGGGAGCTCGCCAGGGGGAAGGTTGCAGACATCGCCGTGGTGGACCTGAAGTTGAAGGAGAGAGTCACGGCAGAAGGCCTGCGCACCAAGTGCGGATGGTCCCCCTACGAAGGAATCAAGTTCAGGGGGCGCGTCAGATGGACGATCAAGGACGGAACCGTCCTGCTCGACGATTGCCAGCCGATATCGTGACGCCCTAACTCAGTTTCGACTTCGCGCACACGAAAAGCCCCTCGACGATCTTCTTCACATTTCCCTCGATTAGGGGCTTCGCAAGGCTCCCCAGCGGCCGCTTGGGGTTACGGTTGCTTCCCAAGTCAGCTCCGACCCGATTATGTGGACAAAGTTCTCCGAGTCTTCAGCTGGTTCAGCATTCTTCCCCTCGGGCGCGCGGCCTTGATTGCCGTTCCGGCCGTCATCGCCGTCTATTCGCATGTGGGGCTGAAGAGGCTGACGGTCATGATCAGGTCGAGGTACGCAAACGCCCCTCAGCTTAACTCTTCCTTGAAGACCGGTAACCCGCCGTGAAACCCTTCAGAGCCTTTGTAAGGCGTTCTTCTGAAGTTTCTCACTTGCTGCGCTCTGCCAATCTCTCCTTCAGTTCGATGACGAGGTTGAGAGAAGCAATCTCCCTAAACAATGTCTCTGGTCTCCGCCGAAAAGCCACAGGGATGGTATCAATCAGCGTCTCTTCGAGTTCGTCGAGGATCTGCCTGACGTATCTGTCCCTTGCCGAACCCAAGCCTCAATCGCCTTCAAGGCTTGCCTGCGTCTCTTTACGGGATCCTTCAGAATCTCCTCGAGTTCTATCTGTTCCTTCTCCGTGAGCGGCCGCAGCATACAAGTCATCATAGAAATCTAAGCAGCGATTTAAGCGTCACGGACGACCGTGGGGAGCGATTATCCCACCGCAGATCTTCGAATCTTTCGCTGTTGCTT
>VBPQ01000003.1 GCA_005877185.1 Nitrososphaerota archaeon | reverse complement strand
GACGGAAACATAATCACATCGCGCTTCCCCGACGACCTGCCGGCCTTCTGTCGGGAGATAATCGCTGCGCTCGGGGAGATGAAAGTAGCTCCCCTGAAAGGAAGGGCGCGCTAGCCAGCCTCCGTTCAGGTTTTGTACCAACCCTTTCGTCGGAGTTCGTCGGGCGCGTTCTCTTAATGGCTTACCCACCGGTACTCCTGGGCGCTCTCACTGCCTTCTGCTGGGGGACGTCGGACTACCTCTCCCGGAGCTCGTCCCAGAAGGCCGGCCACTACAGAACGACCGTCTACATGCATGTCGTCAGCACCGCAACTATCCTCCTCCTTCTGCCCCTACTCCGCCCAGACTTCAGCATCTCACTCGAACTTGCCCTGACCCTTGTGTCTCTCAGTGTCTTGAACTTCTTCGCGTTCATCTTCCTGTACCGCGGCTTGCACCACGGAGTCGTCTCAGTTGTTGCCCCCATCGCGTACTCCTATCCTATCATCACGACCATCTTCGCCGTGATCTTCTTGGGCGTGATGCTTTCAGGAGTCAGGACGCTCGCCCTCGCGGCGGTCATCCTCGGAGTGATCCTCCTCTCGACTCGTTTCTCCGAGCTTGGTCGCTACCTGCGCGGAGGTGGTCTTGTCAAGGTCATGCCAGGGGTCGACTCGGCTGTCGTGGCGGCCGTCTCTTTCGGGAGTGTCTACGTCGCGCTCGGCTTCGTCACGCCTTTGGTCGGGTATGTCCTTCCTGTGCTCTTCCTGAGAGGGCTCGGCGGCATCTTCGGTTTCACATTCGCACCTCTCCTGAAGCAGGACGTCAGGCCGAGGCGAGACGTCATGACTCGAACGATGCTGGTGATGGGAATCCTTGAGACTTTCGGGCTACTTTCGTTCAACTTGGGGATATCGTTTGGAGGCGCCACACTCCCTGTGGTGACAGCTCTCTCGGGGATGGGAGGAGCCTTCGCGACCACCTACGCGATGGCTTTCCTGCGAGAGAGGCTGGAACCAAATCAACTGGTCGGTATCCTGCTCTCGATAGCGGGAGTCTTCGCGCTGCTCTACTTCACCAGTTAATGAGAGGAGAGAATCCCACATACGTTTATATCATCTATCGGCTTTCGCGCTCCTGAATGGCCTCGCTCTCCCAGGCAAAGACCCTTGGTGGCGTTGGCTCGATTCTCGCGCTGCTTGGAATAGTCCCGTCTGTCGGACCGGTTCTCTCAATCGCAGGATTGATTATGACCCTCGTCGCCGTCAAATACATCTCCGACATACTCGGCGACAGGCGCATATTCAACAACATGATAGTCTCTGTCGTACTAGCCATAGGCGGAATAGCTGTGCTTGTGGCATTCGTTTTTACCGCCATCGCTCGTTTCATAGGAATCGGAAACTTATTCGGCGCATCTCCATCCGTCCCTCCTACGATACCCGCTTCAGACATCATCAGCCTCATCGCTAGCCTCGCGATCGGACTCTTGGCTGCCTGGGTCTTGATCGTCATATCCGCCGTATTCCTCAGGATGAGCTACAAGTCAGTCGCTGCAAGACTCAACGTGGGACTGTTCAGCACCGCCGCGTTGCTTTACCTGATTGGAGCAGCGCTAACGATCATACTGATCGGGTTTGTGCTAATCTTCGTGGCGCAGATCTTGTTGATCGTCGCGTTCTTCTCTCTGCCAGATACGCCACCGGTGCCTCCTTCGGGGACCGCTCCCATGACCACGACCGGCTAGACCAAGACCGCAGACCCTAGCACAGTTGGATTATTTCCAGGCGGTACAGGAAGGGAGGACGATAGTCCAGCGCGCGATAAAGCTGCTGCAGGAGGTGGCGGGGCCGTCTTATCCCGTCCTCTTCATGAAGACGGGAAGAACCGATTGGAGTCCCGTCGGTGAGGAGAACCTCTACTCGGTAATAGACGGGAAGAACGATACTGCGGCAGTGGTGATCTGCGACTCCGACGGCAACACGAAGGCGATGTCGACCTGGCTGTCGAAAGGGGATGCGGCGAAGTCCGCCACTATCCTCGAGTCAAGAGGGATAGTGAGGTTCAGGGGCGAGGTGAAACTTCCAATCTGAGGGCCGAGCCTTTATTAACCAGGACCCCCCTCTCCAAAACCCCGGCTCAGCACGGTAAGAAGCCGTCGGGTCTGCGGCTCTCAGGATGGTCTGGAAGCATCGCAGACAAAGCGCTGTGCGGTTGGGGTCGAATCGAGAGTTACAAATTGGCACGATGTGGAGTCTGCAAAGGACACGCGGTGACTACCTGCTCAGAGTGTGGACTGAGCATATGCATGTCACACTCAACCACGATGTTCGATGAATCAACCAGGTCGATGAGGAGCCTCTGCGGTAACTGTACCGCGAAGAAGATGCCCGTCTGGACAGCGAGAAGGCGCTAGCTGACACCATCCATTCACGAGACCGTGAAGTATACCCGCCTGTTACTCTTTCCTTTGTTTTCTACACTGTTGCCGACCACCCTGCGGATTTCCTTGGTATTCCTGACGTGAACTCCCCCGTCTGCTTGGGTATCAACATCCCCAATCTGGACTATCCTTAGCGTGTCCAGAGTCGGCGGCATGGCATTCGCAAGCTTGACCAGCCCTGGCATCTTGAGCGCCTCCTCCCTCTTCATGAAGAAGGTCGTAACTTCCACTCCTCGCCTGACGACTTCATTCGCCAACTCGATGTACCGATCGAACTTCGTGCGGTCGAACTGCTCGAGGCTTAGGTCTAGCCTTGATTCCTCTGGACCAATCTGGTTCCCGGTGATCAGGGCCCCCGTCTCTCTGTTGACTATAGAACTCAAGATATGGGCAGTGGTGTGCATCTTCATGATCCTGTACCTTCTTTCCCAGTCGATGATGCCTCGTACCGAGTCGCCCACTTTGAAAGACGGCGGCTGGTCCAAGACGTGAAAGATTTCCTCGCCCTCCTTCAAGACTTCAAGGACTCTGACTCCACCTAGCTTTCCCGTATCGGAGACGAGTCCACCCCCTCTCGGGTTGAACGCGGTCTGGTCGAGCACGACTTTGTTTCCACCGACGGAGAGAACCTTCCCTTCGAAGGATGACTTGTACGCGTCCTTCCAGTACAGTTTCTCAGTCACTCGAAATCCTTTCCCCCTCGTACCAGTTCATCCTGATATTAGCCATTTCGTGTGGAAGGGATTGGTTTCACTCAAGACCGAGTATGCGCCTGGCCTCCCTTCTGTGCACACTTTCCAACCTCGTCTTTCTCGAAATTTCCATCCTTAACCTCATGATTTACTCTTTCTTGTTGTTGGTCCTGATGTAAGGTTCGATGTTTACTACAAGCGTAGCTAGAGCTTCCATCCCTCCCTTTGTGATCAAGTAAAAGTACTCCCGATCCTCTTTATGTAATGAAATTATTTTGGAGCGAATTCCTTCCTTTTCAAGGAAACTCCGGATGCCCTCGAGTGGTCCCCTTTCCTTCTGTGTAATTGTCGCCCTAAGCGTATCAGGGCTTGTTGAGAAGCATCCCTCTGTATCAACCCACACTGCAACTAACTTCCAATCCCACTTCTCAGACTCCGATTTCTTAGTTGGAAATTCGCCAACTACCTCTTGGATCTCGTCCACATACACCTTGTACTTACTCCCGGCAACCAATCCAGTCGCTCGCGGATGGCCGAGACCGCCTTCACCTGCTCATCGATTATTGCTGTTGTGCTCATTCGCTAGCTAGTGGCGCGGAGGATTAAAGGAAATTACGCACCTATGATACTTATCTTGGTAAGTTCCCGACCGAGGCTTTTGTGGCAGGGCCGGGGATTATGCAATCCTCACCCCTGACTGTCAAAGGAGACTGACTCGACGCTGACTATGTGATTTTTCGGTCAGTAGTTGGTAATCTTGGTCTGGGTGAGCTCTCTCGATATCAGGACGCTCGAGGCGACCCACTTCTCTCGCGGGATCTTCATCTTGCCGAGGGCGAACCACAAGGCTCCCTTGAAGGTGTCGAAGGTCACGAACCTCTGCTTCATCAGCATCCTTATGCTCTCTCTCACGTTCCAGACGCCGAGAGGCATGAGATAGCCCGGGTACGTCTCCCTCAGGACGATCGCGGCGGCCTGCCTCCCCTCCCTCTCGAGCGCCTCAGTTACCGCGAGCCTCGTCGAGTAATAGCAGCCACCGACCTTCGCGTACGTGGTCCTCCCGAAGTGTTCTTCGTAGTCCCCTATGACGTAAGGCTGGTTGGTGAACTGGTTCCAGGTGGTGTTGGGGAACCAGGCCTCGACCCACTCGAACCTCCACTGCTCGGGCAATAGTATCGCGACGTACTGGTTGTCGTAGACGTCGAAGCCGTATACCCTGTACTCGTCTATCGTGGGGTAGCCCTTGACCCTGTCAATCAGGTTCTGGCTGATCGTGCTGTCCACCGCTGTGATGGACCATCTCGTCGGGACGATCTTCCTCCTCCCACCCTCTCCGAACATCCCCAGACTGAAGGTCTTCTGAATCCTGGTCACGAGGACTCCGCGCGAGTAGAGGGCGTTGACGGCCTCCGCGGCCTTGAGGTCTCTGTCGTAGTAGCAGGTCTCGATCCTCCTGTCGACCGAGGGGTTAGAGGTCTTGAACTTCTCCAGGGGTGCCGAGGGTCCGAACGGCTGGGTATCCTCGCTGAGGGAGAGTATCTTCCTCGGCGGCTTCGTCAGCCTTAGCTCGGTCTCGACGGGGCGGGCCGCCATGGCCAGCTCCTGAAGGCTCGAGAGTAGCCTCGTCGGACTCTTCGCGTCGTCGACGCTTGCCCGGGCATTCCCCCTCACGAGCGAATACCTGTAGTCTACGATCTTCTCTATCGGCTTTCCGAGCCACTCCTCCGGCGTGTCGAGGACGGAGGTGTCTCCGTGCTGTGGCGGGACCATCGGGCCGATGGAGACCCTCGGGTAGCCGAGCCTCCCCACAAAAACTCCCGGAGGGGATGCCCCGTCTATCCTGTCGGTCTCGATCGAGCTTCCCATCCTAGCGATCGACTGCGCCTTCACTATTATCGGGCACCTCGGCTTCCCACAGAGGAGTTTGGCGCCGCGACACTGAAGACACATCCACGCAGGCGGGTTCTCCACGACCTCTATCGACTTGGCGACCTCCTCCTCCATCCCCGTTATGCTCGTGGGAATCACGTTCGAGAGCCAAGTTATTCTTCTCGGCAGAACTATCGAGTTCAAGAGGCGCTCCGCATTCTTAAACACCTTGTTCGCCGACCACGATTGCTTGGTCGATGTAACCTCCGTCCTCACTGACCTCGCGCTACGGTACGGATACGTCGGCGTCTTCGCGACGACTCTCCTAGGCAGCGTGGTCCCCTTCTTTCCATTTCCCAACCTTTTTGTGGTCGTCCTGCTCAGCAACTTTCTGGACCCGCCTCAGCTTGGTGTGCTGGCCGGGATCGGCGGCTCTATCGGGAAGGTCACTTCCTACCTCTTGGGGAGGAGCGGCTATGGGCTCCCGAAGACGGAGACCCGCAGCAACCTTGACCTCGTCCGGAGCTTCCTAGGGAGGTACGGGACTCTCGGGATCTTCATCCTCGCTGCCACGCCTCTCCGGGACGAGGTGTACGCCATTCCGATGGGGATGCTGAACTTTCCCTTCTGGAGGTTCCTGCTGGCGAACACGCTGGGCAAGATCATCCTCTACACCGCCGTCGCGTACCTCGGTCGCTTCTTCCTCGCAACTTTAGCGATCTTTCTCGGCGAGGATGAGGTGATAGCAACCGTCTTGGCGTTCATATTCACGATAGCAACAACAGTACTCCTGCGGAGAGCGAACTGGAAGCTCGCGCTCGAGGTGTACAGGAAGAGCGGTCTCCGCGGGGTGATTTCCAGCCTCCCCTCTCTTTTTGACGACGACGAATCACACTAGTGGCGACGGCCGAATGGAGAAGGGATTCCTCCGCCTGTTGTCTCATCAGAGACAGTGCGGCGAGCCTGCATTTTAACAAGCGTTAAATAAACGATGGCGGCCGCTGCCCCGCGGTGCCAAGTGCAGTCCTCTGTTCGCAGCGGCTCTGAAAGGCCGTCCGTCGGACAGCGTGGAGTTCCGGTCGTGGTAGGCGTTTCCTACAGGAATTCCTCCATCGGATACAGGGAGAGGTTGGACCGACTGATAGAGGAACGCGACTGGACTGAGGTCGCCCGAGCCGACGAGTGGGCGCTGATCAGGACCTGCAACAGGATTGAATTCGTCCTATCGACGAGCGCTCCGGCGGCTGCTGCAGGGAGGCTATCTCGATGGGTAAAGAAAGAATTGGGCCAGGCGCGGTTCTATGTCCTTGAAGGGCACTCCGCCATCGCGCACCTATTCAGAGTCGCCTCCGGATTGGACTCGATGGTCGTCAACGAAGGTCAAATCCTTGACCAGCTAAGAGCTGCTGGCACGCAAGCCAGAATGGCGGGGTCGTCGAAGGCCGTGCTCTCGCCTCTCTTCGACGCAGCCGTCAACGCAGGGGCCGCCGCGAAGTCGACGTTGAAGGGCATGAGCGACTCGGTCGCGTCGCTGGGACTCGCCCTGGCGATCGAGAAGCTCGGGCACAAGCCGAGCTCTGTCCTCCTGGTCGGGACGGGGAAGATGTCGAAGATTGTAGCCGCGAAGCTTCAGGGCAGCCGGATACACGTTGTGAGCAAGAGGTCGAACCTACCCTCGTCCCTGCGTTTGGAGCTTGTCCCGGAGCGCAGAATCGGCGATGTCCTGCGCCGGTGCGAACTCGTCGTCTGCGCGACCAACCACCGAGACTACGCGATAGACGCGGAGGACGTTGCGGACTCGAAGAGAAGAAAAGTGATACTCGACCTCGCCTTCCCGAGGAACGTCGACCCTTCGGTTAGGTCGAATCCTGGGGTCCAGCTCCTGGATTTGGACGATATAGCCCGATACGCGTCCCGCCTGAGGTTCCCGGGGACCTCGCGGGCCGAGAGGCTGGTCGAGCACGAGGCTTCGCGCTTCGAAATCAGGCTGAAAGCCAGCAGGCTCTCGCCGGAGCTTCCAGGCCTGTTCAGGTGGGCGGACGCGATGCGCTCCGAAGAGACAGACGCGGCCCTCAGACGGCTGGGACGCCTTTCGCCGAGGGATAGGAGGATAGTCGAGGCCCTGGGGAGGAGAATCACCAGCAAGATACTTGCAAAGCCGGCCGCGTTCGTAAGGTCGTCCACTCAAGACCTTCCCCAGGAAGAAAGGATGAGGCTGCTTCGCGCCGTCTTCATGGAGGGTCGACCGTGAAACGGATCATGATAGGGACACGGACGAGCAGGCTCGCCAGAGCCCAGACGGAGATAGTGACGGAGATGCTCCGGAAGAAGTTCCCGGCTCTGGAAATCGAGGTCGTGCCTGTGACAACGATGGGCGACAGGCTCCCGGATGAGAAGAGGGCAGAGGTGGAAGGGAAGGGTGCGTTCACAGAGGACCTCGAGACACTGTTGCAGAAGGGAGAGGTGGATGCCGCGGTCCACAGCATGAAGGACCTGCCCACCAAACTGGGAGGCGGGCTGGCGATAGGGGCCACCCCTGTGAGGGCCGACCCGCGAGACGCACTCGTATCATCATACGGCCTCAGCCTCCCCGAGATGCCAGATGGCGCCGTCGTGGGCACGAGCAGCGTCAGGAGGAAGGCACAGCTGTTGTCGCTGAGGAGCGATATCGAGCTGGTCGACCTCCACGGGAACGTCGAGACCAGGCTGAGGAGGATGGGAGAGCGCGGTCTAGACGGGATCGTCCTTGCCGCGGCGGGTCTCCGCCGGCTCCACGAGGAGGGCAGGATAACCGAGTACTTCTCAATCGAAGAGTTGGTCCCGGCCCCCTGCCAGGGAACGATAGCCGTTGAGATACGAGCGGATGATCATGACGTCGGGGCCGCGCTGATGGCCATCGACGACGGCGACGTGAGAGCTGTGTCGACTTGCGAAAGGTCCTTCGCCACCCGTCTGGGGGGAGACTGCGATTTGCCGGCAGGATTCTGCGCGACGAAGGAGGGAGAGAGAATGAGGCTGGTAGGCGCGATACTCAGCCCAGACGGGAAGACAGTCGTGAAGCAGACCTCGTTTGAGGACGCCGCGAGACCGTATGAAGTCGGGAGGAGGTTCGCCGAGAAGATGCTCGAGCTGGGCGGGGAGGCGATACTGGAGGGCGTGATGCGATGAAGGGTGGGCACGCCTGGAGAGTCGTCATAACGCGCTCACACGAGGGCAACGCAGAGCTGGCCCGGAAGCTGAGGGCTGTCGGGATGGAACCCGTTCCGCTCGACCTCCTCTCCCTTCTTCCCGTGGAGGACTGGTCAGAGGTCGACCGGAGCCTATCGAGGCTTCGCTCGTACGACTGGGTCCTCTTCACCTCGCCGGTGGGAGTGAGGTACTTCGCGGAAAGGATGCGTCACCTGGGCTTTGGGCTCGGCTGGGAGGCTCCTCCCAGGGTAGGAGCGGTCGGTGAGAGGACGGCTAGCGCGCTCCGCTCGAACGGTGTCAGGGTGGACTTCGTGCCGAAGCAATTCCTGAGCATATTGCTGGGGGCGGAGCTCCCGGGCCCCGGCGGTCGCGTCCTCCTGCTGAGGGGCGACATCGGCGAGAAGGCTATCTTGTCGAGGCTGGCAGGCAGGGGGTTCGCAACCGAGGACGTCGCCATCTATCGGACGAGGGGACTGCGCGTCGCAGACATCAGACCGATCAGGGACGCGGACGTTGTAATCTTCGGGAGTCCGTCAGCCGTCGACGCTCTGTGCGGGAGCCTGCCGGAAGAGTCTCTGACAGAAGTGACGGGAAAGGTTGCGGCCTGCATCGGCCCTGTAACCGCCGAGGCAGCGAGGAGCCACGGGTTCTCGCGCATCGTGGAACCGGACGCCCATACATTCGATTCCGTCGTCGAAACGATCAGGAGAATTGGTACCGGTGCTTGAGGAAAAAGCCAGGGTAGAGGGTCGGCTACGGAGGTCGAGGCGGTCCGAACGGCTCCGGGCGCTATTCAGGGAGACACGGCTGGACTCCTCGAGTTTCGTCGCCCCCGTCTTCGTCAGGGAAGGCGTCGGGAAGGTGGAACCGATCGACGCCATGCCAGGGGTCAACAGGTACAGCGTCGACAGGCTTCCCAACTACGTCGGGAGATTGACGGAATCGGGCGTCAACTCCGTGCTGCTCTTCGGCGTACCCTCTGCCAAGGACGAGATGGGAACGCAGGCGTACTCCCCGTCCGGTGTCGTCCCGAAAGCGATTCACGAGGTCAAGAAGCGCTTCCCCGACCTCCTCGTGATGGCGGACGTCTGCCTCTGTGAGTACACGTCTCACGGCCACTGCGGGGTCGTCCAGAACGGCACGGTCGACAACGACACGACTCTGGCCCTCCTCGCCCGCGCCGCTGCTGAGTATGCGAAGGCCGGCGCCGATGTGGTCGCTCCCAGCGCGATGATGGACGGACAGGTCGGTTCGATCCGCAGCGCCCTCGAGAACTCCGGCCACGCGGACACGCTCGTGATGGGGTACTCGGCGAAGTACGCTTCAAGCTTCTACGGTCCGTTCAGGGAGGCGGCCTATTCGGCTCCATCCTTCGGAGACAGGAGAACGTACCAGATGGATGGCGCCAACTCGAGGGAGGCGATGAGGGAGATCGAGGCAGACATACGCGAGGGTGCCGACATCGTGATGGTGAAACCAGCCTTGGCGTACCTCGACGTCCTCTCAAGGGCAAGGTCGCGCTTCGACCTACCGATCGCGGCGTACAACGTCAGCGGGGAGTACTCGATGGTGAAGGCCGCTGCTGCGAAAGGCTGGATCGACGAAAAGATGGCGGCTCTGGAGATTCTGACATCGATCAGGAGGGCCGGCGCCGACGTGATCATCACCTATTTCGCCGAACAGGCCGCGAACTGGCTGAGGGAGCCTTAGATTGGAAGAACAGCGGACCGACGAGGTCGCGAGTGAGCTAGGCGAGAAGCGTTTCCTGAAGTACACCTTCTTCCGTGTTGTCCGCGAGTGGCGCTCCCAGAGCCCTGGGCAGAAGGCGAAGATGAAGGACGAGTTCCTCTCCGTCCTCGGCGAACACGCCAAGCGCACAAGGCTTCAGTTCTTCTCTCTCGTGGGGCTGAGGGGGGACACAGACTTCATGGTCCTGGCCGACTCTGGCGACCTCGAGGAGTTCCAGCGCATGGTCTCCGAGCTGACCGCCACGTCGCTCGGCCGGTTCCTCGAGATTCCCTACTCCTATCTCGCCATGACGAAGCGCTCGCACTACCTGGGAAGCCACAGGCACGCCGGTCAGGAAGGGATGGCCCAGAGTGCGCACACTCAATCGAGATACCTCTTCGTCTATCCGTTCGTGAAGAAGAGGGAGTGGTACCGCCTGCCCTTCGTAGAAAGGCAAAGAATCATGGCAGACCACTTCAGAATCGGGCACAAATATCCGAAGATCAAGATTAACACGGGCTATTCCTTCGGGCTGGATGACCAGGAGTTCGTTCTGGCCTTCGAGGGCGATGACCCGAGCGAGTTTCTGGCCCTAGTTGAGGACCTCAGGGGCTCGGAAGCGAGCATGTACACCCAGCTGGAGACACCGATCTTCACATGCGCGAGAGTCCCACCGGCTCGAATGCTCGACCTCTTAGGGTAGGTAACGCCGTGAGGAAGAGGTCTGCGCTGCTTTACCGCAGGGCCAGGAACGTGATGGTCGGCGGAGTGAGCAGCCCCGTGAGGGCGTTCAAGGCCGTGGGCGGGACCCCCATCTTCGTGGAGCGGGGCAAGGGGTCGAGGATATGGGATGCCGACGGCAACAGTTTCGTCGACTACGTCCTGTCGTGGGGTCCACTGATACTCGGACACGCCCATCCGAGGGTCGTTGGGACCGTGCTGAAGGCGGTCAGGGACGGAACGAGCTTCGGAGCACCTACGCTCCCGGAGCTGAAGCTCGCCGAGGAGGTCAAGCGCTCGCTGCCAAGCGTGGAGAGGGTGAGGTTCGTCAACTCGGGCACAGAGGCGACGATGTCGACTCTGAGGCTCGCGAGAGCCTTCACGCGGAGGGACAAGCTGCTGAAGTTCGACGGCTGCTACCACGGACATGCAGACCCCTTCCTGAGCAAGGCAGGGTCCGGCCTTGCGACGTTCGACATTCCAAGCTCGGCCGGGGTACCCGACGACCTCGTCGCCGACACCATCACAGTCCCCTACAACGACATAGCCGCCGTGGAGGAGACGATCGCACGAGATGGAGGTGAAATCGCGGCTATCATCGTCGAACCGGTCGCGGGCAACATGGGAGTGGTCCCTCCACAGGGAGGCTTCCTGGAAGCCCTCAGGAAGCTTGCGAGTTCGAGCGGGTCGCTGCTGATCTTCGACGAGGTGATCACGGGATTCCGCGTCTCGCGAGGAGGGGCGCAGGGGCTCTACGGAGTCCGCCCGGACCTGAGCTGCCTGGGCAAGATAATCGGGGGAGGGTTCCCGGTTGGAGCGTACGGGGGAAGGGAGGATGTGATGCGGATGCTCGCCCCCGAAGGGCCCGTCTACCAGGCCGGGACACTGTCCGGTAATCCTGTCGCCATGACCGCTGGTCTCGCTACACTCGGACTGCTTGACAATTCCGCCTACGCGGCGCTCGAAAGGGTGTCGCGCTCACTCGAAGAGGGCATCTCGCGTGCCGCCCGTTCCGCCGCCGTCCCCGTGCGCTTGAACCGGGTGGGCTCGATGGTGGGCCTCTTCTTCGGGGATGGGGCGGTGCGCAACTTCGATGATGTGAAAAGGAGCGCCCACGGCCTGTATCCGAGGTTCCACCGGTCGATGTTGGAGCAGGGCGTCTACCTCCCGTCGTCGCCGTTCGAGACGATCTTCCTTTCCTGCGCTCACTCGGAGGGGGATATCGGTAAGACGGTGGCAGCCGCCTCGAAGGCATTCATGGAGTGCGCAACCGCATGAGCGTCTTCCTGGACGCATGCCGTCTCAAGGAGACTGAATACACGCCGGTGTGGTTCATGCGCCAGGCTGGCCGGTACCTCCCCAGCTACAGGAAGATCAAGGGTTCGAAGTCGGTGCTAGAGATCGCAAAGAACCCTTCACTGGCGTCGCAGGCGGTTGCGGACGCCGTCAATCAGCTGGGGGTCGACGCGGGGATAATCTTCGCCGACATAATGCTCCCGCTCGAGGGGATGGGGGTGGAATTCAGGATTGAGGAGAACGTAGGACCTGTCGTTTCCAACCCTGTCAGGAATGCCTCCGATGTGGCCAACCTTGACGAGTTCGAGGCTGAAACCGACGTGGGCTACGTCTTCGACGCGATAGACGCCACCCTCGCCAAGCTGAACGGGACGTCTCTGATCGGGTTCTCCGGCGCGCCGTTCACGCTCGCCGGATACATGATCGAAGGTGCGCCGAGTCGAGAGCTCGGAAGGACGAAGGGGATGATGTACCGCGACCCCGAGGCCTGGAGCGCGCTCATGCGGAAGCTCACTAAGATGGTCAAGCAGTACCTGGACCGCCAGGTCAGGCACGGGGTGGATGCCGTCCAGCTCTTCGACAGTTGGGTCGGAGTGCTCTCCCCTTCAGACTATGAACGATACGTCCTGCCGTACACCAAGGAGGTCTTTGACTCGCTCAGTAAGAATGTCCCCAAGATACACTTCTGCGCAGACTCGGCCGGCCTCTTAGAGGAGTTCTCCGCCATCGGAGCCGATGTGCTGAGCGTCGACTGGAGGCTCAGGATCGGTGAAGTCTGGGAGAGGTGCGGCGATGAGTTGGGCGTTCAGGGCAACCTCGACCCCGCGGCCGCAGCGGCCGGAGGCGATGTCCTAGACAGAGGGGTAGCCGAAGTCCTCGCCGAGGCAAAGGAGCGCAGAGGACACATATTCAGCCTGGGCCACGGCGTCCTTAAGGAGACGCCGCCTGAGAACCTGAAGATGGTGGTCAGGACGGTCCACGACCGGACGAGGAGAAAGCGATGACAAGAAAGGCCGTCCTCCTCATGGCATACGGCACCCCGCGCACGCTGGACGATGTTGAGGCATACTACACACACATCAGGGGAGGCAGGAAGCCCTCGGAGGCGGAGCTCTCCGACCTTGTTCAGAGATACAAGGCGATAGGCGGCACGTCACCCCTGATTGAAATCACGAAGAAGCAGAGTTCGGGGCTGAATGATAGGCTGGGCCGAGCCGGGTCGAACACCCGGGTGTACGCCGCGATGAAGCACTCACCACCGTTCATAGCCAGCGTCGTGGAACAAGCCTCCGACGACGGAATCGAGGAGCTGCTCGCGATTGCGCTCGCCCCCCATTATTCCAAGATCAGCACCGGCTCCTACATGTCGACGGTCAGAGAAGCAAACGAAGGCCTAAGGAGGAGGATGAACTTGACCTTCATCGAGTCCTGGCACGACCATCCGGCGCTCGTCGACGTGTGGAGCCGGAGGGTGAACGATGCCGCGAGCAGGATCGTGGAGAGGTTCTGGCTGGTCTTCAGCGCCCACAGTCTGCCGGCGAGAATCCTGGCGGAAGGCGACCCCTACAACGCCCAGCTGCTCGCTACATCAGAGCTGGTGGCGAAGCGAGCCGGGACGAAGGACTGGAGTTTCTCCTACCAGAGCGCGAGCCAGACTCACGAGCCCTGGCTAGGGCCCGACATACTGGAGCATCTGGAATCGCTCCGTGCGAAGGGCGAGAGGAGCTTCCTAATCGCTCCAATCGGCTTCGTGTCAGACCACCTGGAGATCCTCTACGATTTAGACGTCG
>VBPQ01000150.1 GCA_005877185.1 Nitrososphaerota archaeon | reverse complement strand
TCTCGGCTCTCTCGACATCTCGACCGCTGTCGCCGGAGACAACTGGTGTCAGTTGGCCCCAGACGGTCTCACGGTAGGGGGGGTGCGCGGGGCGAGGGAAGAGCCCATCGAGGGCGCCCTCCCTCTCATCCAGCTCGTGGGGTATTCGTACCGCGACTATGGATCGAGGTTCGACCGGGCCGTGATGGAGGTTCTCGAGGAAGATGGGGTCACCCCGCGAGAATTCTACGTGAAGGATGCGCAGGAGATAAGCGCGGAGGGAGGGTTCAGGAGAGCACCGCTGACCGGTAGGGGTCTGAGCTACCAGCTGTCAGGCATGAACGCCACCCTCTCTTTCACACTCGCGAGGGGAGAGTACGCGACCACCCTGCTGCGGGAGGTCCTGAAACCGTCGGAACCATTTTCGACAGGATTCTGAGGCCAACGCTTTATTACCCCTAAAAAATCGCAGCACATCCGACGCCTCCTTGGATGCATATGACATCACGATAGTAGGCGCGGGACCAGCCGGTCTATTTGCCACGTTCTACGCTGGCTTGAGGCAGATGAAGGTGAAACTGATCGACGCGCTTGAGGAGGTGGGTGGGCAGGTCGCCGTCCTCTACCCCGAGAAGTACATCTACGATGTCCCCGGTTTCCGAAAGATTCTCGCGAAAGAGCTCGTGAAGAGCATGGTGGACCAGGCATTCCAGTTCAACCCCACCGTCGTCCTCGGGGAAAGGGTCCTCTCGATAAGAAAGATCGACGGCGGCATCTTCCAGCTCGACACAGACAAGGCTAGAAGTCATTACTCCAAGACGGTTCTAGTCACGGCAGGGGTGGGGGCCTTCTCGCCCAACAAGCTGGACGCCCCAGGAGTCGCCGAGTACGAAGGAAAAGGAATATTCTACTTCGTGAAAGACAAGCAGATCTTCAAGGACAAGAGACTCCTGATCGTGGGTGGCGGAGACTCGGCCGTCGACTGGGCGCTCAACTTCAACAACTGGGCGAAGAAGGTAACTCTCGTGCATCGCCGCGACGTCTTCCGTGCGCACGAAGGGAGCGTCGCGGAGCTGATGAAGTGTGGGGCCGAGGTCAAGCTGTTCTATGAAGTGAAGCGCGTCATCGGTGACGGGAAGTGGGTGAAGAAGGCCGTCATCTACGACAACAGGACGAAGGAGGAGACGACGATCGATGTCGACTCGATTCTTGTCAACATAGGGTTCAGAGCCGACCTCGGCCCAATTCGAAACTGGGGGCTGGAGATCAGAGGACGAGAGATTAAGACAAACGGGAGGATGGAGACGAGCATCCCAGGCGTCTACGTCGCCGGCGACTTGGCTGGGCAGGTCGACAGCGTCAAGCTCAACCTCATAGCGACAGGATACGCACAGGCGGCGATGGCTGTCAATATTGCGAAGAACTTCATCGACCCGACCGCAAAGATCTTTCCAGGGCACAGCAGCGAGATGAAACTGTGAACTACGCCTTGACGCCCAGAACTCTTCTGTAATTGTAGTCGCTCTTGACTGAGGGGTGGAGCGGGTCAATCAAGACGCACTCGTACCAGACGTGCATCCCGTCCCTCCAGATCAGATAAGAACCCAGGACCCTCATGTTCGGATATTTCTCGCGAACCCTCCGCTCGGCGACGTGCTGAGCCGACACCGAAGACTTGATCCGCAGGACGCCCAAGTGTTTCGGTCGTCTCCCGGCGCGAGGCCTCTGCCTCCGCATCCCCCCGCGCGAGACCCTTATCCGCACGACCGCAACTCCCTGCTTTGCCTTGTAGCCGAGCATCCTCGCCCTGTCAAGCCTAGAGGGGCGTTCGACTCTGAGAATGGTTGGTTCCCTCCTCAGTTGTATCGCTCTCGCAAGGATATCACCGGATTTCTCACGGAGGACCGTCTGCCAAGTCTTGCCTATCTCTCTGTACAATCCCGTCTTCGCCTCCTCATCTTCGCTTAGCAGATAAAGGTTCGCGGACCGTCCTTTTTTCCTTCCTGAAGAACTGCATGATCTTCTCCCCGACCGCCTTGGTCGCGTCGGCCTGTGCCTCAAGGGTCTGCCCTCCGATGTGTGGAGTGAGGACGATGCCTGGAGCAGAGAGGATCGCACCGCCTGGGGGTTCTGTCTCGAAGACGTCCAGGGCAGCCCCGGCGATCTCACCCTCCTTCAGCGCCTCGACGAGGCTCCTCTCCTCGACGACGCCTCCCCGCGACGTGTTCACTAGGAAAGCCGTCTTCTTCATCATCGAGAGCCTTCGCGAGTCGATTAGATGGCTCGTCTCCGGGGTCAGTGGAACGTGGATCGTAACATAGTCTGCAGCAGAGAGGAGCGTATCGAGGGAGGCGAGCTTGCACTCCAGGCTGCGGAGGGTCTCCTCTGCGATCGGTACGACGTCATAGCCCACGATGGACATTCCGAACCGACTCGCGATCTCTCCGACCCGCCTCCCGATCCTTCCCAGGCCTACGATTCCGAGAATTTTGCCCTTCAACTCCGAGCCGGTGAGCGCGTCCTTGGCCCACCCGCCCGCCTTGACCGACGAGTCGGCGAGTACGAGCTTCCTCGTGAGGGCGAGCATCAGCAGGATGACGTGCTCCGCCACGGCCTCGACAAGAGACTCGGGGCTGTTCACCACCGCTACCCCCTTGGACTCGGCAGCCCTGACGTCTATGTTGTCGAGCCCCGTCCCCGGTCGGGCGACAAGACGGAGCCTCGAAGCCTTTTCGATCACCTCCCGGTCAACCCGCGTCCTGCTCCTGACCACAAGCCCGTCGTAGCCGCCGACGGACCGCAGAAGTTCCTCCCTCGTGATGTCGGGTCTGTAGTCAACCTCGAAATTCTCGTCTAGGCCGAGCTGGGAGAGGTCGAGTCGGTCGCAGACGAGCAACCGAACCTTCGTCTTCATGGATGCCTCCTCATCAGGAGGCCAGTCTTTGCGGCCAGCGCGATTGGAGAGAGGTCGGTCGATGACAGCGGTCCGAAGCTCGACTCCTGGTACGCGAGGTCTGGGAGAGTCATCCCGTTGGAGATTATCAAGGAGATAGCATCTTCGTAAGAGGAGGCTCCACGACCCGCGACCTGTATTCCGCGAATTTCCTTTGAGGCCCCGTCGAAGAAGAGACTGCAGAAGACGCCGTCACCTGGAGCGGGCGTCGAGACTTCAAGAAGTCTGATTCCGAGCCTCGTCCCCTCCGCCGTGCTAAGGCCGCCGTAGCAAACTTCGTAGCCGAAGAAGGTGTGAGAGACCGCGCTGGCGAGCCTGGCAACCGCGCTCCCCCCCGCCGCATTCGCACCGGCCACCCTACCCATCGCCCTGGCAGCGGATTGATACATCATAGGCGAGGAGGAGGTCGTGGAACCCAGCCTCACCTCGGCGCAGTCTCCGGCCGCATATACAGCCGGGTTGCTCGAACACATCCTATCGTCGACGAGAATTCCGCCGTTCATGCCGACCTCGACTGCGAGCCGAGGTGGGTTCGGACGCGGTGCTGGGAGGAAAATCAGAGCTTCGGTCGCATGGACTGAACCAGAAGCGACGACTGCCTCCACCCTCTCGACTCCGGCGACTCCATCGAGGGGAGACCGAAGAAGCACCAAGCCAGCCTCCTTCGCCCTCCGCTCCACCTCGCGACGAATAACCTCGCTAAGGTGGCCGAGGAACCCGGTAGGGGAGAGTAGCAGCACCCTCGCGCCCAGTGAGCTCACCTTCTCGGCTATCGAGAGCGATAAGGGACCGCCTCCAGTCACGCAGACGCTCGCGAATCCGCGAACCTCCTTCGCCAGTCGAAGATAGTCAGGGTACCCTCTCATTATGAAGACGTTCTTCTTCCCAGAGCCGCGAAAGGTGGGGTCCGCGTGGGTGCTCCCGGTTGCCATCACTATCGAATCATACTCGACGGGACCTCTGGAGGTCTTTGCGGTCCTCCCAGCGACATCGACTTCGTCTACGGCTGAGCCCATCTTCGAGAACTCCCGAAGTTCGTAGTCATGTCTCTCCGATAGACTCGGTTGAGCCTCACCAGAGAGCAGGGAAGGCCACCCGCTCTTCGGGGGAAGGTAAGACTCTGACCGCTCAAGGAGAGTGACATCCGCGCCGAGGGAGTGAGCCTCCGATGCAGCCGCGAGACCGGCGACCCCGCCCCCGACTACGACGACCCTCATGACGCCAATCCCGTCTTTCTTATTCGGTTATAACAACGTACTTGAGGTGCAGAATTGTGCTCGTCGGAGTAATTGGAAAGCCAAACGTGGGTAAATCGACTTTCTTCTCTGCCGCGACCCTCCGCGAGGTCGCCATAGCCGACTTCCCCTTCACGACGATAAAGCCGAATGTCGGGGTCGCCTACCTCAGGACGAGCTGCGTACACCCGGAGATGGGCGTCGTCGATAACCCGAGGAATTCGAGCTGCGTAAACGGAACTAGGCTGATACCCGTGAAGCTGGTTGACGTAGCAGGGCTTGTAGAGGGAGCGGCTCAGGGAAGGGGGTTGGGCAATCAGTTTCTGGATGAGATCAGGCAGGCTGACGCGCTCATTCACGTCGTCGACGCCTCTGGGTCGACAGACGGAGAGGGGAGGAAGGTCCCGCCGGGCTCTCACGACCCGCTGAAGGACATCGAGATGGTCGAGAGGGAGTTCGACCTATGGGTCCTTGGAATTATGAGGCGCGACTGGGAGAGGACTTCGAGGCTTGCGGAGCAGGCAGGCGCCAAGATTACCGCGAGTCTCGCGGCGAGACTTACGGGACTCGCGGTAGACGAGAAGGAGATAGAGCAAGTAATGGCGCAGCTTCACCTGAAACCCGAGAAGCCAACCGAATGGAGTGACTCCGACCTTCAGAAGTTCGCGACGCTTCTGAGGGAGAGGTCGAAGCCGAGCTTGATCGCGGCGAACAAAGCAGACCTGCCGAGCGCGGTGGAAAACATCGAAAGGCTGAGGGCGACAGGCAGAAGGGTGATACCCTGCGCCTCGGAGGCGGAGCTCCTCCTCAGGAGGGCGGCCGAGAGGGGGTTTCTTTCGTACACCCCGGGAGACGAGGCTTTCAGGCTGATTCAGACGAAGACTCTAACACGGGAGCAGCTGCAGGCGATTGAGATGGTTGACCGGAGGGTGATGAAGGTCTTCAGGGGGACGGGTGTTCAGAAGGCGATAGACGAGGCGTACTTCTCGCTGCTCGGGGCTGTCGTGGTCTTCCCCGTGGAAGACGAGCGGAAGCTCTCCGACAAGAAGGGAAACATCCTCCCGGACGCCTACGTCATGAAGGGCGGCTCGACAACCCTCGACCTGGCGAGGGCGGTCCACTCAGACCTCGCGGAGGGCTTTCTCTACGCGATCGATGCGAGGACGGGGATGCGGCTCGCTGCAGACCACCAACTGAAGAACCATGACATCGTGAAGATAGTGAGTTCGCGCTAGGGCGTCAAGCGGCCGCGAGCACAGCCTCCTGCGGCTTTGGCTGTACGCCCTCGGGCATCCTAATCAGCTTGCTCTTCCTCAGGCCCACGTGTCTGAGATGAGTCACCTTCTTGGCCTCGTTGTAGACGTCCGACGCGATCTTCTGCAGCACCATCTCTTGTGCGAACTGGTCGTAGGTTAGACCCGATGCACGCTCCCCGATCACCCTGTCCATGACGGATCGCAGATCGTGTTTCTTTGAAGTGTTCATTCTGCCCTGAGAGAACGCGATGCAGTAGACCCGGACGAGGTATCCATCCTTCGTGCGGTAATCCTTGATGAAGTCCGACATCGAGGAGCCTCTTCTGACGAGGCTCCGGAGATACTCTCGTGAGTATTCATGTCCTCTGAGGACGGTGTGCGCCGTCTCTCCCTCGACCCTATCCACTTGGAAGTAAAGCTTGAAGCTGTAGTGCTGAGGGTCCTGCTTCAGGATATCGTAGAGGGTCGTCTCCACGACCCTCCCTCTGGCTTTCTCGGCGTCGGTCACCGGGATTCGCACGATGGGAGCGCTGCCGAAGGAGGGAGAAGCGAGTACGGTCAGCCACGACTTCAGCTTCCACTTATCCCTGACCTTT
>VBPQ01000002.1 GCA_005877185.1 Nitrososphaerota archaeon | reverse complement strand
CGAAACATTCAGCTGACTGTCACACGTTCGTAACAAACACACTTATCGCATTCGGACGTCATCCCGATCCATCTAAGACACGGTGAATTATGTCCCAAAGCCTTGGCAGGGGCGGTGCTTAATAGGGTGAAGAGATTACTTAGCTGTGCAAGATGGCCTCGAAACGAAGCAGGTACGAAGAGATTTCCAGGAGGTTCAATATGCTAACAGAGGAAGAGAGGAGGGTCCGCGCTCGGGAGGCTGCGAGAGCCTTTGGTAGGCTCGTCCGACAAAGACCTAGAACTCGTGTGCAAAGACCTTCGAAAGATTGAGAAGGATCTATCCTTTGAAGTGATAGAGTCGTACCGAGGCAGGAGGATGGACGACTTCGCCGATGCCTTACTCGCATTGCAGAGCCTTATTCAAGTAGTTGGACACCTCTGCAAAGATTCGCCGGCTTAAGGAGCCCAGAATCAAGCGTATGGTTCGCCTGGCAATTCATGCTCGGCACGGCGTGAAAGTAACCAAGGGGCCGGTCGACGAGGTTCTCGGCGTGGATGCGCTTGAGGGCCTGGGGCTGGAGCTGGATCCAACGACGAAGGAGCTACGGATTTCGAGTTCTCCGGCGTGCCCTCCTTCGCCCGTCCTTTCGTAAAGTCGCAGCTGGAGCGAGGAACCAAGGAAGCACTATCGAGAATCGCGGCCAAGGCAGTGCAAGGTTCGCAAACCTTAATGGAGTCGGCCGATGCAGGGAGAAAGCGAGCGAAATGAAGGTCGCCGCGCTCTTCAGGCTGACCGCGACTGTGCTAATCATCCAGATAGCGCTCGGAGGGTTGGTCACTTTCGACTTCGTCAGCCCTTTGGTGCACATCGGGTGGGGAGTCGTGGTGGTCGCAGTAGCGATCTTCACCGCGGCTAAGACACTCCGGCTCAAGCCCCTCGACAGGCAGCTGAGAGGGGTCAGCTTCGGCATGATCGCTGGTCTTGCGGTGCAGGTGATCCTCGGGTTCTCGGCGCTCGCCCTTAGCAGCGAGGTGCTTGCCTGGGTCCACCTGGTGCTGGGGGTCCTCATATACGCGATGGCCCTCACAGGGATGTCATTCGCGCAGCGAAGAGAGTACATGTCGACAGCGCAGGGCGCACCGCAGCCGGTGGCGTAGCCCTGCCGGAGACCCTCGACGGGGCCTGACCCGGCCTGAGGCCCAAACCGCGTCGGAATCAGAAGGGCAACCCTCGTCTGGATCATGGGAGTATCGTCAGGAGGTCTGACTCTGGGGCTTGGCACAAAACGCCGGGGCCGTCAGGGGGTCACTTAGTAACAGCGGGGTTCTGGAAGGTTTGACCGAAAATGAATACAGGTGAATCGAAGGGAACGAACCCAGGTCAGGTCGGCCCGTGGTACGGCAGGAGATGGATTGCTGTCTCGGCCCTTGGTCTTTCGCTGTTCATGTCCGCCCAGGACGGCACCATCGTGGCGCTGAAGTTTTATCTCGTCGATTTGGACGAACCGCCATTCGAACATCTGCGTTCTGATCCTCGCTTTCGAGATCTCTTGGCGGTTATGGGGACAGGGGAAACTGTTCCGAATAGGTTGTAAGGGAAAGGCACGGCGGTTTCGGGAATCAGCCCACCTTTAGCTTTGCAATCTACGCGCAACCAACGCGAGTCCTCAATGGATTCGTCTTAGAAAGGGCACCCATGGGGGTGCTCAGGTCCCGGCCGGGCAACTTTGCCTGCGGTTTCACTTCTTGTTCTCAACCCTGTGTGGAAATGTGATTCTCAAGGGAAATGGGTCTCGATTTCGGGTCTTGTTTATCTGACGCCCACAGAAGCGAGTTGCCAGCGCACCCCAATTGCCTGAACAAGTGAGGTACCTGACGGCCGAGGAGATTATCGAGATAAACAAGCGAGTCCTCAGTGAGATCAAGGTGAAAAGAGCCGATTCTCATCGAGTGGCTAGCCGGAAGAAGGTCGAGGATGCACTTGCCGAAGTGCTGGAGCAAGAGGGAGATGTCTACTGGAAGGCAGCTACGCTGTTGGTCGGGCTGATAAAGGCCCACGCCTTCGACAGCGGGAACCGAAGGACGGCCTACGCTGCCACCAAGGTCTTCCTTGAAGCAAACGGCAAGAAACTAGACATCGATGTACAGCCGAAGGTCCTAGCGGGCATTCGAGAAGGGTTTTATCAGACCAGAGAGGTCATGGAATGGCTGAAAGGTCGTGGAATCAGAGCGTTCGTACGTCCCTGAAGGGGAGTTCCGAAGACTGCTATCGGAGATTATCAACAGGGACAGGGCCATCCTTGAGGCCATCGGCAAACTCTGAAGATTCACACTTTGGATGGCTGGGCTGGCATCACCCTGAAAAGCGACCGGCCGTCTAGTGGGGCATTCTACGAGATTGTGCTAATCCCGGCCGGGGCAGTTTCGAACTCTTTTTGGCGAAAGGAGCACGCTTCACGCCCTGGTGTGGTCTGCGAAATGCAAGGAAAGCACCCCGGCATCGAGGACTAATTTCTCGTTCATCTCTTTGCTTCTTCTCTGTGCTCCGCGTCAAGTTCTCTGACACCCTCGATCAGGAGATTGGATTTCTCCTTCGCGGCACCTCTCAATTCACGGAGCGTCTTAACGGGAACAAGGAACAAGCCCTCCTCGATCTCTACGAACTCGACCTTGCTTCCCTGCCGAAGGTCATACTTCCTTCTTACCCTGGAAGGAATCGTCACCATGCTCTTGCTGGTCACTGTGGCGCCTTCGCCCATTTGTACCACATGAATATGGTGAGAGCCATGTATAAGCATCCCGCACGGGTGGAGCTTAGCGGCTTCAGTCGCAGTTACTGAGCCATCGCCAGATCGAAGACTACGAGTCGTGAGCCGCCGTCTACCAAGAAACTGCTTTCTTCTCGCCTGGCTCTTGCGGAGCGACGATGTTGACCATCCAGTGGACGCCAAACTTGTCAGTGAGCATTCCGAACGTGTCCCCCCAGAATTGCTTCTTGAGCGGCATGTCAACCTTGCCACCTTGAGCAAGCTTGGTGAAGAAATCTTTGAGTTTGACGCTGTCCTGACCGGTGATGCTCATATGGATATTGTCGCCGAACTTCACCCGCTGGCTCGGTTGTCCATCGCTGGCCATGAGCGAAAGCCCATCATTTTTCAAAGCCGCGTGAAGGATCATGCTCTTCTCTTCAGGCGTGCGAGCCATTTTAGCTTCGCCAAACGTTTGCATGGTCAGTTCGCCTCCTAGGATTGATTGATAGAATCTCATGGCTTCAGCGGTATTGCCGTTGAAGTTCAGATATGGCGTGAGTGTGGGCTTCATTGTTGCCACTTCTTATCAGCTTCCTCGAAGGAATGCTCGGCGGCTTCAGCTAATTATGTCTTTTTTCTGTGAGGTGCCGTGACACAAGATTCACCCGCCTCTCTCTTCACCCGCCCTCTCCAGCGTCAAGCAGGAGCCGAAATCGCCGAATGATCAAGTCCGCAGCATACGCGTAATCTCGAAGCTCCTCCGCTCGAAATTCTCAATCAAGAACACCGAACTGGAAAAGCTGGACGCCCTCATCGCGGAGATGTACAAGGATGCGTCCCCTCCTCTAAAGAACTGAAGGTCACCGAATGACCACAGGCAGACCCGCCGCTCTGTCAGCGGGCTGAAATCTGAAGATTGACGTGCTCGGGGCGGAAGAAAGCTGATTTATTGGATACACTTATATAACACGTGTTACAAACGTGTCATCATGCAGCTAATTCATGTGAAGGTTGAGAGAGAGATCAGCGACAGACTGGAACATCTCGTGAAATCCAAGATTTACAAGAACAAATCGGAAGCTGTCAGAGAGATGCTCGAAAAGCACATGGAAGAACACCCTGAGCTCTTCACAGGTGATGACTTGAAGAAGCTGCTTGAGGAAGGCGAGATGATGTCTGAGAAGGAGTTTGAAGAAAGGATGGCTGAAGGGTTGAAAGGTCCAAAGAGCGCGGCTGAGATAGTCTCCGAAGGGAGGGGCTCCTGATGAAAACGGCGTACCTTGACACCAATGTTTTCGTAGCATCGTACAAGCCTGACGATGTGTTCCACGAGGCGTCAACAGCCATCGCGAAGGCACTTGGACGGGGAGAAATCAGAGGGCAGACTTCCACCCTCACCATCCTTGAGAGCGCGGCCGTGGCGAGTCGGACCATACGAATCCGCAAAGGCGATGACGAAAGGGATGTAAGACGGAGGGCTGTGGGCAGGGCAATCCTGAATTTGTCGAGACTCGGTCTGAAATTCATCCACATCCTCGGAGATTCCTCAACGCCCATGGACAGTTACAAAGTCGAGATGCCAGCAATCTTCCATCAGGCCCTGCTTCTTGCCTCCGATGTAGGTCTGAAATCATTCGACCTCGTGCATTTGGCCGCTGCAAGATACTCTGGGCAGATGGACTCAAATGTCGGTGCATTCGTGACGGGAGATCGGGGCTTTCTTCGGAAGAAGAAGGATCTCTCTCGAATCATCGGAATGCCTGTACTCTCGCCCAAAGAATATGTCGAAGGCTTGGGAATTGGAACGTAATCCGGTGTCGTGTGCTGGACCCAGAATGTCTCGACCGCTGGAATTTGATATCGACTTCTTGGCAGGTAGATATTTCGGAGCATGGTCTCAAACCACGCGGTAGTTCATCTACGACCGGACCTGAGCCCTGGTCTTGAGCTTTCGAAAGGAAGGTCGAACCCAGAGGACGAAGTCGTGAGCGTGCGACTGACGGAGTTCAGCTGCAGG
This sequence comes from Nitrososphaerota archaeon, assembly GCA_005877185.1. GTDB lineage: Archaea > Thermoproteota > Nitrososphaeria > Nitrososphaerales > Gagatemarchaeaceae > TA-13. The sequence goes on along the minus strand of VBPQ01000002.1, from coordinate 8,386 downwards.
TCGAAGACTCTTGAAAGGACGCGTTGGGGGTCAAGGCGGAAGGAGGATGCGCAGTAATAGATGGGAAGCGCGGAGCTCGAGCTCGAGGCTGGGGGAGGAGGACTGCCCTCCAAGCTCACCGAAGAAAGGCGGCTTGATGTGGAGGGTAGGATTAAAGCATGCGACATCGAAGGGCTTCCCTCCCTCGCGGGAATCTCGTCAAGGAATGCCCTCAGCCTTCTAACCAAGTCGAAAGAAGACGACTCGCGAATACGGGAACGAAGGGTGCTGAAGACAGGCGACGCCAGAAGGCTCAAGCGGGAACTCTTGGAGATCTTCGCCGTCGAGGCCTCCTCGAAGCTGGCGAAGAACTCCTTCCTTCTGCTCGCGCCTTCGCTGGACATGAAGGTAATACGAAACAGACTGAAGCCGTCCATCGACGGAAAAGAGATCTCCGACTCTCTCAGTGCTCTTGGGAGATTGGAGGAGTTCAGGAGAATTCTCTCTCGTCTCTCCTTCTCTTCGAGGCAAGAAAAAACCGGTTCTGACACGCTCGAATTCTTCGCTGCAAGGAGGGACATTCTGGGGGCAATCCTCGAAGTGCTTACACGATTTTCAGACGCTCCTTCAGTGGCGTCATTCTTCGGAAACGCCGAGCACGAAACCTTGCGGGTAATCCTCGCCACGTTAGAAGAGGTGGAGGGAGCCAGCGGGATTGCGGATGCTGAAGCCGTGATTTCGGACGCAGAGCTGGAGATCAACGACGCTCTCAGGAAGGGCGTGAGGGACAGGGAGAAAGCGGTCTCAGTAGTCGAGGACAAACTGGCCGAGATTGTTTCTTCCCTCGAGATGAAATGGGAAGAGGAAGAGCTGCTGAAGGGCGCCTTCGAGATATCCTCCCTCCCATTCGAGTTGGACAGGATCGCGGTCAGAAAACTCGTCGGCGAATGGAGGCGGAGGAAGGAAGAGGAGCTGAGGGCCAGGGTTGAGAAGGCACAAAGGAGCCTGAGGCGACACATGGGCATGGTCAACGACCTGATCGAGAGGGCGATCACCCTCGACCGTATCTTGGCAGTGGCTTCCGCGGCGAAGAAGTACTCCCTCACCGTCCCGGATGTGGGAACCGGTGGGATAGGCTTCGTCAGCGGGAGAAACCCCTTCCTCGTCAGGGAAGAACTTGGTGGAGGGACCCGGTCGCAGCCCGTAAGCTACTCGATCGGCAAGCCTTCGTCAATCAGGTTGGCGAAGCCCACGAACGCCGTCGTGCTCACGGGTGCGAACAGCGGGGGAAAGACGACCCTGCTCAATACGCTCGCAGCAATACACATACTCGCACTGCTCGGTCTGCCCGTACCCGCGGAGAAGGCAGAGACGGCGCCGATGCCGATTTACCTCTTCAGGAAGAGGGTAGCGAGGAAGATCGGGAGCCTCGAGCAGGTGCTTCGGTCTCTCATCCCCGTCCTAGCAGACAGGAAGAGGAAGCTTGTTCTCATCGACGAACTCGAGGCGCTGACGGAGCCGGGAGCGGCAGGGAGGATTATTGCGTCGATCATCAACAAGGCAGCGACCACAAGCAGCCTCTTCCTCCTGGTGACGCATCTCGCGAAGGAGACCCTTCCTCACGTGAAGCTCCCGGTGAGAGTTGACGGAATCGAGGCGAGCGGGCTTGACGAAAAGGGTGACCTGGTTGTAGACAGGCAACCGAGGTTCGATCACATAGGTTCAAGCACGCCGAAGCTCATAATCATGAGGCTCTCCAGGGCCGCGAAGAAGAAGGCGGTGAAGGAGATGTATGATGATGTGCTGGCTTCTCTCGCGGGGGGAGCAGGCGAAACGATCCAGGCTCCCCTCACATTTCCTTGGCTTGAAAAAGAGACCTCTCCACGTCGACGATTAACCAGATAGTCCGCAGCGTCGGTCGGTGGCGGCCGGGCGAGCCTTGGAGCCATCGCCTAATTCACGGGCGCCCGAGATGGGCCAGGGGATCTCGAATCCTGACTTTCTCCTTCAATTTCGCGCGAGTTACAGGGATGGCGCTAACCACCGAGCAATCGATCAATCAAAGGACCGCAATTTCTCGACAAAACTCTTCATGATAGCCAGCCCCTCTTCTATGTAATCTCTCCCTAACCAATCCTCGTAGAAGTTTTGATGCAGGTTTCCAGCATAAGAAAAATCTTTCTTTAGCATCAACTCTGGATGTTCCTTGTCGAGCTGGGATACAAAGTCCCAGAGGCTGGGGTGAGTACCGAGCTCTATTCCCTTCCTCGCTGCGACGGCCTTGACCATCTCAGCGGCAGTACCCCAGAGTTTCTCCGAAGCCTGCGTGTAATCTCTCTTGGAAATTAGGCGCTGGGCCTCCTTCAGGTACTTGCCATTTAGCCTCTCGTAAGCCTGGCTCCTCATCTTGAGGGACTTTTCCAAGGTCATTTAGGCTATTACAGCTACGGAGTTGTATAAACGTTGGCATCCTTCAGCATACACAACGATCGTCGCCGTCGATTGTAAGCCCAGATTGAACTCCGTTCATCTAAAGAAACCTGCTTCAGGCTTGTCTTGAGACAGCTATCCATTTGTATCTTTTATGTCCGGACAAGACTGGCCTTTTTGAGGACTCGCTCTAATTACGGGAGATTGATCATTCTGACAGTGATGCTCAGGACGGAACATGCTGTCGCCGGGGCCTCCATTTTTTGGTCTGAAATTCTCCCGACTTGACCATGTAATTAAGTACTGGCGACTTGTAGCATACATACGGAGACTTGACGAACGAAGTACTTCTCGAGACAACAGTCCTCAGCAGAGGCGAAAGGACGACCGTTCCACAACGGGTTAAGGAGTTGTTGAAACTGAGGTCCACCCCCGGGAAGTTGACGAAGCTACTATGGACACAGGAGGGGGATGAGATCGTAGTCACGAGAGGAACGCCCCAGTCGAGTTTCATGAAAACTCTCCTCAGCAGCGACGGAACAGCGGCCGTACCCAAGCATGTGAGGGAAGCTTTGAAACTGAAATGGACACCCGATAAGGCGGAGAGAATATTATGGATACAAAAGGGGAACAAAATCATTGTCGCGAGATATACGGAAGTCGAGTCTCACATCTTAGCTTGATGCGGGCCCGACGGGACTCGAACCCTTGACATCGTCCCCTTCTCCCCGCCGGATGTGTTGACGGCCTCGGCGTCACAACGCTTTTGAAGGGAGGCGGCAGAGGTTCCGACAATTCAGGCAGTTTCAGATGGTTGTAGAGAGAAATAGAGAAACACCGTCCCGCTCGCGAAGCCTCCAGCAGCGGCAGGAGTTGAAAATCGCCGAATGAGCAAATCGCAGGGCGGCCTCGAGTACAGCAAGGTGGCGGAAATCAAGGGCCCTCTCCTCGTCGTCGACGGTGTAGAGAAGGCGGCCTACGATGAACTCGTGGAGATCGAGGAAGCCGCGGGAGGCAAGAGGCTCGCCCGTGTCCTGGAAACCGGTTTCGGCCGGGCCGTAGTCCAGGTCTTCGAAGGCACTTCGGGCCTCTCGATCAGCGGCACGCGCGCGAAATTCCTGGGCAGGACGATGGAACTCCCCGTCTCCGACCAGCTTCTGGGCAGAGTCTTCGACGGCCTCGCCCGTCCCCTCGACGGCCTCCCCGACCCGGTCGGCAAGAGCTTCCTCGACGTCAACGACTCCCCCATAAACCCCGAGCGCCGGGATTACCCGACCGACCTCATCCAGACTGGCGTCTCGGTAATCGACGGCATGCTCACCCTCGTCAGGGGGCAGAAGCTCCCCATCTTCTCCGGCGCGGGGATGCCTCACAACATGCTCGCTGCCCAGATCGCCCGGCAATCAACCGTCGTGGGTGAGGGTGAGGAGTTCGCCGTCGTCTTTGCCGCCGTGGGCGTCTCGCACGGCGAGGCCTCGTTCTTCCAGAAGACGCTCGAGGAGTCCGGCGCAATCCGCAGGAGCATCCTCTACCTCAACTTGGCGGACGACCCCGCCATCGAGAGGATAATCACCCCGCGCGTCGCCCTTACCGCCGCCGAGTACCTCGCCTTCGAACTAGGAATGCACGTCCTAGTCATCATCACGGACATCACCTCTTACGCGGAGGCGCTGCGCGAAATCTCCGCCGCCCGAGAGGAGGTCCCCGGGAGGAAGGGCTTCCCCGGCTACCTCTACACCGACCTCGCCACCAACTACGAGCGCGCCGGCCGAATCAAAGGGAAGCGCGGCAGTATCACCCAGATGCCCATCCTATCGATGCCGAGCGACGACGTCACCCACCCCATCCCCGACCTGACCGGCTACATCACCGAGGGACAGATCTTCCTCGGCCGCGAACTCTTCAGGAAGGGGATCTACCCTCCCGTCTACGTCCTCTCCAGTCTGAGTAGGCTGATGGGCCCCGCCCTGGGCTACGTCATCAAGCAGGGGAAGGCCCGAGCGGACCACCACATGGTCGGGAACCAGCTCTACAACGCCTACGCGAGGGCGGGCGAGCTCCGGGCCCTGTCGGAGATCGTCGGCAAGTCGGGGCTCACCGGTTCTGACCAGAAGTACCTGAAGTTCGGCGACGACTTCGAGCAGAAGTACCTGAAGCAGGGGTACGACGAGAACAGGACCTTCGAGGACACCCTGAGGATCGGCTGGGAGATGCTCTCCATCCTGCCGGAGTCGGAGCTGACAAACGTCAAGGAAGAGTTCATTCGGAAGTATTACGTCGGCGAGAAGTCGGCGGAATGACAGAATCGGGCATGGCGTCAGCTGAACAAGTAGATGTCAGGTCAGTGGATTGGTTGCCGTACATCAGCACGCAATATCTCGCGGATGCGCTCGAAGGGAAAGAGGTGAAAGTCGGAGACCGCGTGACTCTTCCATTCCCCCGCGTGATGAACAACTCAATCGAGAGAAGGGTGATCAAGCCGGAGCTGGAAATTGTGTCTTTCGCGCCGAGCCTAGATTCCGTCCGGTTGGGGCGACAAACTAGGTTCAGGATATTGAAAAAGGATAGTTTGGAAGTCGACCATTTTTATGATGAAGACGAAGAAGAGAAGAAGCGGGCTGATGCTGAACGCGCCAATTACAATTACATACAATCTGATGAGGATCTTGAGAACAGGATTCTGAGGATCGTGAAGACCAATCGGCAAAAAGGCTTTCAGCAGAATGAACTGGAAACGCTCCTGACGCTTTCCATAGGCAACGGGAAATTTCCCAGTGTGTTCATCGCATTCAGAAATCTCAAACCGGTTTTGGATAGGATGGCAAAAGAGGGCAAGATAAGAACGAAGACGGAGGAGCTGTACTATAGCGCATGAATTGTATCGAGCTCTTGGAGGCGCGCCACTTGCATGGACTCGTGAAGACAGCGCAGAAGGCGTCCATCTCCGGTAGGTCAGACGGCGCCGGAAGGAGGAAGGGGCGATGTCGGTAAGCTTCGGCTCGCAGGTCCTCCCCACAAAGATCGAGCTGATCAGGACTAGGCGAAGCCTCCAGACCGCGAACCGTGTGCACAAAGTCCTGGACGACAAGCGGGAGGTCCTCCTCAAGAGGCTCGACGAGATGATCGAGCAGGCCAGCGGGGCGCGGGAGGAGATCTGGCAGCCTCTCTCGGACGCCTACCTCGCTCTCTACGACGCCTACCTGAAGCTCGGCCCGCTGAGGCTCGAGGGGCTTGCCTCGAATACCCCGGCGATGGTCGAGACGGAGATTACGGTGAAGCGTGTGGTCGACGTCGACATTCCCTCGCTGAAGCTCACCGAGAAGGACGTGGGGATGACATACGGCTTCGCCGACAGCAGCGTCGCGGTCGACCGGGCGGCGAGGGAGATGAGGAAGGTCCTCCCCTCCATCTTCAAGGCCGCAGAGTTCGAGAATGCGATCTTCAGGCTCGCGAAGGAGCTCGAGAGGACGCAGCGCCTCCTGAACGCGCTGGAGTACATGATAATTCCGAGGTATGTATCCTCAATCAGGTACATCCAGCAGACCCTCGAGGAGAGGGAGCGGGAGGAGTTCGTCAGGCTCAAGCACGTCAAGAAGGTTCTCGAAAGCAAAGCGGAGGCGCGAGCATGAGCGGCGAGGAGAAGAAGATAGTCGGAGACAGCTTCGAGGCCGCGCGGAAGCGGGTGGAGGAGGCCTACCAGGCGGCCCTGCAAGAGACAAACTCGAAGGTGGAAAGGGCGAAGTCGGAGGCGCTCCGCAAACTAACCTCGAGCCACAATTAGAACTCATACGAAATGTAGCCTAGTGAGCACTCTGCCACTACGCAAGTGCCTTGATGTGAGAATTAAACGCATCCGTTGGATCGAGAGTTAGAATACTATGAGGTAAGCGGAAGATCACATGCCAAAGGGTGAATTGGGAGTCTTTCTGCCATGCGCAAACAATCTTAAATATTATTGGCACAAACTAGTCAATTGGTGACTAAGGCCGAAAAGGCGTCTTTCCCGAAAGGATGATGCCCGTGGATGCGGGATGGGATCGAGTAGGGAAAGGTTCACCAATTTATCTTTCTCGAGGGGTTCCTGAATCTTATCCTAGCTAATTGAGGATTAGCGCCCAAACCACAGTTAGCTAGTAGGAGTCTCGCTTCCCTCGTTCGCAATCATGCTGTCTATCATCTTCACTATTATTGGGAGGGAGACGAAGAGACCAATCGTCGAGAAGGTCACCGCGAGCACTACTGGAGGAATGTCGGTCAGCTGCGCGAGGTAGAAACCCAGCCCCACCCCGAAGAGGACGAGAGAGGCCACGATCAGAGGGGAGATGATGAGGGCCCTGACCGTCGTCCGGTTTCTCCTCTCGAGGCTCATACTTAGCACAACGACCTAGTCGTTATAGGATTTTGGGCTCCGTTAAACTGGCGGTTGGGTGCCCCTGTGGGGGTCGGTTGCCGGAAAGGAGTTTGGCTGACGGAACGCTTCTAGGCTTTCTTTGCCCACAAAGGCGAGAATGACAGCCGTGGCAGCGTAATCCACCCAGCTTATACCGAAAAGATAATTGATGAGCAGGCCTCCGAGGAGGGCGAGAGACATTAGGAAGCACGTGGCCGATTGGACGGCGTCCATCAAGAGAGGCGCACAATTCGTCTCCCTGCCTATTCCGCGCTTCTTCACCCAGAGGACGGGCATGACTATCACGGCTCCGAGGGCGACGGCGATCCCCAGCAGTGAGGACTCCGGCCTGACCCCAGTGAAGTAGGAATAGAGCGCACCTCCCCCGATTACTGGAATGAGCGCGACGAGGAGGAACTTCGTTACCCTCTCTGTCTTCTGACCGAAGTCGTTAGAGCCAGCCGAATCGCCCTTCAGATGGAGCGTCGTGGCGAAACCCGAGAGGATTTCAACCAAACTGTCGCCCCCGAACGCGAGGAGGGCGAAACTACCCGAAAGCAGGCCAACTCCGATTGAGCCTATGACCTCGATCGCCATCCATCCAAGGCTGAGGTACTCGACCGTGACCCCCTGATGAATCCTCACTTGCCTCCAAGCCGTGTGAGCCTGCGAGCAGCAACAGGAAGCGCAGTTGGCGCACTTATCGCGGTTCTGGCAGTTCTCGCATGAAGCTTCTCTGCATTCGCAGACGGTGCAGATGGGGCTGGACAGCATCAGCTATTATCGGGAATCCTTGGATTAATTGTTTGCCCCCGTCGTTCGATTGGATGAATGATGTCCCCCCGCCACTGCGTACAGGGTCCTCAGTGCTGAGCACGCTTCGGGAAGCCGCCACTTGTTTAATAGTGCCCCTATCAAAGCGTCCGCAACAGTGCAAGAGGAGACATCCTCAGGTTGACCGTTGGTGAATCTGGGACCCGCAAACCTCTGGAAGTGCTCGTACCTTTCTTGGGACTGTTGTATACCGTCCTCATTTTTGTGGCCGTCATAATTCAGTTCGCCACTCAACCCGGAGGGCTGCCGTCCTTCATCTTCATACTGCTTCCATTCTTGGCCCTCTTTGTCGGGGCAGCATTTGGTGTATGGAAGCGTAGTAGAATCGGGTACATTGTTTCCATAGCTGTAAGCGTAATTTTCATCCTGTTCGAGGGTGCGTTCGCCGTCGAGGCGCTTTCGAATCCCTCGGCATTCATCACGTTCTTCGAGAGCGTGACGATCCTTTCCGTTCTCATCATCACGGTGGTTTATTCGATTCTCGGGTTGCGCTCGGTATGGCGCAAAGGAGCGTTTCCGGGTATTCCGAGGACGATGGCGCGTTCAAGTGTCATCGTTCTGTTTGGTGTCGGCTTCATCCTCGGAGGGCTGGTCATAGGCGCTCTTGCCGGGGCGACGGAGGCTCGCCTCCTCGCGAACTCTGGAACGAGTGCCGACGTCCTGATAGTTCAAGGTGCGGGGAACCAGGGTAACGGGCAATTCTTCGTTCCCGCCAACTTCACGGTGAAGGTCGGACAGTCGGTCACTTGGGCG
>VBPQ01000149.1 GCA_005877185.1 Nitrososphaerota archaeon | reverse complement strand
GGAGAGCCTTGATAGCAAAGAGACAGAGGCAAGGTTACATCAAACTGAACAGCGAAAGACAAGCCGACGGCAACTGGAGGAAGCGCTTGGAGCGAGGTTCTCAGCTTTGATCGGTAACGCCCATAGGCCGAAATTCTGGGCAGAGGAGCTTGCCTGGGGAACCAAGCTTGAGAAGGATTCATCAGTCTTGGTTCTGAGCAGCGAAGAAGACAGTTATGTCGCCTCGTTCACAAAAGCTGGATTGGCCGCCCTTGCTAGTGGTGCTTTCGAGGCGTTTACGGGAGGAGACCAACACCTGCCGCAGGCAGACGGTGCCTTTAGATCGGTGTTTATCCCTTATGCTTGGCATGAATTTCACGATGGGAGCAGAGTTGCGGTTGAATGCTACAGAGTGCTCAAAAAGGATGGGACGATCTCTATTCTGTCCCAGTCCCACGAACAGTTGCGCGGCAAGCCTCTGTTCAAGTTCTTCCCCGAAGCAGTCACTAGGCAAATCAGCCTTTATGCCAGTATTCCCGACCTGACTGCAGTTATTGGAAAGGTAGGCTTCAAGTCGATTGAAACTTCCAACTACTCCTGGTCGGGTAACGTGAAGCCAAGCGAATATATCGATGCCGCTGAAAGAAAACTTTGGCCAGAACTTGCAGTCCTTACAGACGAAGTCAGGCAGCGAGGTATCAAGGAACTTAGAGATTATATCGCAAGGCGTGGCGACGAGCCTTTTAGAGACGATGATGCGAGCACCCTAGTCGTGGGCAAGAAATAATAACTTACGACTTGTCACACGACGGTTCCATTAATCCCCATGCTGGCTACATAGGGAGGCCGATTTCAGTGAGCTTGAAGTAAATATTTTTTCGATGACGCGATGAAGTCAAGAGCGCCTCATATTGAGATGTCTTACCAATTTCTCCAGTTGCATCGATATAGGAAGGACATCAGGAATGGGTAAGAATTGTCCAAGTTCAGAGTTGTGATCCGAACCAACTTCGGCGAGCTAGAGGTGGAAGGAGAGACAGTCAAGGAGTTGAGAGAGGGGTTGAAAGAGGTGGGGTTCTCTGTCGAACAAACAGAAGCCCTCCTGAAGAACAAACAGTAAGTGGAGGATTCTCCCGCCTGCCGACTCAACGTGTAGAAAGCCTCAGAGGAGCTTGTGACTATCGGTACGAAGCCTTCTTCCCAGACACCGGCCAATATCTAGGACGCGATGACAACTTAATGACAATAAACGTCAAGTACGACATCGGAGGGTATCTGCATTAAATGACGAACGCCCGCAAGGAGCCTGCCCGTTGCTTTCTCAGAGGGCTTAGACCCAGGAGCTCGACGAACAGTTGGTCCACCTCTCTCTACTCATACGTTGGAAGCTACAACAACTTGCAGGCAGGCGAACAGGTTCCGCTGACGTCCGGAAAGCTCGCCCTGCTGGATTGGGACACAGGAGGCGCCTGCGCGGTGAGAAACTATGACTGGCCTCATGGTTTTCCCCGACCACTTATTCTTTGTCCAAATTCGCCTCCCAAAACGGAACGCCCAACGGAAACAACCTTTAATGGAACAAACTCTCGCCCCTACTCGACCGGCGTCTCGCCACGAAGCTGCGTGGCCCCTTCCGCATAGTATTCGCGCGCCCCGTCCAAGAAGCCCCATGGGTTTGGACTTAATATTAGATTTACGTAAAATTTGTAGACCCCAGTTGCATCTTTCGTGCATGGCGAAAGCATTTAACTGAAAGATATCAGGTGGAAAGGGGCGAATTTTGTCAACCTCCTTCGGATCGAGCAACCAGGGAGAGGATCATCTCTTCACCCCGCAGGAGGCGACCAAGATGTTGCCGGACATCAGGGAAAAGATGAAGGCGCTCATGGAGAAAAAGAAGTTGTTAGACGCGCAGAAGGATGAGGTCGAGAGGTACAACCTCATCGGCCTGAGGACCGATGGGTCCATTGAGAAGGCGAAGCGGCTGGACTTCCTCGCAGAAGACATGATGAAGACCATCAGGGAGTTGGAAGACCTGGGTTTGACTGTAAGGGACATCGACTTCGGTCTGGTAGACTTTCCCGCGGAGAGGTACGGCGAAAAGGTCTTTCTCTGCTGGAGATATGGAGAGGTGGATGTCGGTTATTGGCACAGGCCTGAGGAAGGGTTCGGGGGGCGCAGGTCGCTCAAGAACCAGCTGGTCTCTCCCTAGCTGTCAGCTTCCCAAGAGGTTCTCCGCATTCCTCCTCATCAGATTCTCGGCCACCCCGGGTTTCAGTCTCGGCTTCAACGTCTCGTTGAAGTCGCGCATCCAGTCGCGATGCCTTATCATGGGATAGTCGGTGCCGAAGAGAATCCGACTCTGGAGCGGACCGTTCAGATACGACAGAAGAGATGAGGGAAGATACTTGGGCTTCCAACCGGAGACGTCGAGAAAGACTTTGGGATTCCTCATCGCGATCGCAATCGCGACGTCCATCCAAGGCCAGCCAAAGTGGGCCATTATCATCTTCAGGTCGGGGAACTCCTGCCCCACCTCGTCGAGCAGCTCGGGGTTGCTGTACCTGATCTCGCAGTCCCCGAGGGCCGTCGTCCCGGTATGGAAGAGTATCGGGAGCCCCTCCTCTTCGCACAGGGCGTAGAGTGGGTACATCTTCCTCTTGTCGTTCAGGTAAACAGAATTCGCGCTGTTGTGGACCTTTAAACCCCTGACGCCCAGCTTCCCTATTGCCCTCTTCAACTCCTTCAGAGCTTGGGTAGGGGCGTTGGGGTCGACCCCGGCGAAGGGGAGAAGCCTCCCCCTCCCCCTCGCGGCCATCTCCGCCAGGTCATCATTTCGAATCGAGTAGTTCCTGAAGCTCGGGTTCGGAGTCGCGTGAGTATCCTGTCCGAGAATAACGGCCTTCTCGACCCCGCTTTCGTCCATCTCCTCAAGGAGCTGCCCGATTGATTTTGGGAGTAGCCTCTTATCGATATTGAAGAACCTGCAGGCTTTCAGGATGGGAGCGTTCTTCAGAATGAAAGGCCTTGTCCAGGGATGGACATGAACGTCGACCGACAACCGAGCCCGAACGTTCCCGAAGCGGGGTTAAGGTTTTCTACCAGTGATTCTCCGCCCAAAGTGTGAACAAGAGCGTGGAACTGAACGAGGGAGACCCGGCGCCGGACTTCACCCTCCCATCAAGCGATGGAGAAGACGTCAAGCTCAGCAGCCTCAAGGGGAAGAACGTCGTTCTCTACTTCTACCCCGAGGACGACACGCCCGGTTGCACCAAGGAGGCGTGTTCCTTCAGGGACAACCTCCCAAAGTTCGAGAAGCTCGACGCAGTGATTCTCGGCGTTAGCAAGGACTCACTCGCCTCACACGACAAATTCATCAGAAAGTACGGGTTGAACTTCACCCTCATGAGCGATGAGAAACTTATCGCGCACAAGCTCTACGACACCTGGAGGCTAAAGAACAACTACGGGAGAACATACTGGGGTACAGAGAGGTCCACCTTCGTCATCGACCCCGAAGGGAGGATCAAGAAGATCTTCAGGAGGGTGAGGGTCGATGGGCACGACAAGGAAGTGCTTGAAGCCCTCAAGGATTAGGCGCGAGTCTTGGGCTCTGCCTTTGCCGGAGTCAAGGCAGGGATACTCGCTGGAATGGTCTACGCCGGCTCGATAGGGCTCTTCAACGTCCTCCTACTTTACACGCTCAAGGGCGACGTCCTCCAGTTCCTCTCCGCGAACCTCCCCTCGGCCTGTGGAGGCGTGGCTGGGGGTTCGCTGCCGACGCCGGAGGAATGCTTCTCTTCGGTCGTTCTCGTCTACATCCCCTACTTCACATTCCTCGGATTCGTCATTTCGCTCGTTTTCGCGGCGGCGTACGGAATTCTCTACGAGCATCTCCCCGGCCATTCGCAGAGGGTAAAGGCTGCCTCAATAGCACTGCTCCTCCTCATCGCGCTGCTGTACTTGGGGCTGGCGGGGCTCAGCTTCGAGTACACGGCGAGAATTCTTATCAGCTTCTTCGACCTAGCGGCCACCGCAGCGTATGCCGTCATTCTTGGGGGACTCTACAGAAGGTATACGCGCTCCGTGGAGTTCGTCAGCCAGGAC
>VBPQ01000001.1 GCA_005877185.1 Nitrososphaerota archaeon | reverse complement strand
AAGACTCTGTCCGCGAATGTCTCTCTAACGGCTTCTTTCGTATTTTAGAAGCAAGAATCAACCTCCCTCTTACGCCAAACGTCTAGAGTTGTTCCAGTGGAAACATTGGGGTCTGCCGTCGCCTCAGTGCGTAGTCTGGTTCACTAGTGTTCACTGTAGGCCCGGACCCCTCTCTTTCCAGTGGAAAGAAAACGAGCGTGGAATTCATGATTGCAGGAGGAAGTTGATACGCTTGGTTTCAAGTATTAGACACCTGGGCTTATCCACGATACATCTGCAATCAAGAACGGGCTACGTACGTTACTATTCTACAGGAGAGCCAAAACAGGTACGTGAAACACCGGAAACGATGGGGCGGAGAGCTTATCTAACCAGTGTTTCCACTGAAATACGGGTTGTCTGAAACAGTCGATTCGATCTTCAGAAGAGCCAAAGAAGGGAAGGCATTATTTGTCAACAGGAAGGTACTCACCCCGGAGTACGTTCCGGACAAACTTCTCTTCAGAGAAAAGCAGCTGAACGGAGTCGCAGAAGTTCTTGCGCCCGTCCTTCACGGTTCGAAACCATCCAACCTCCTATTGTACGGAAAGACAGGGACCGGAAAGACCGCCGTTGCGAAGTATGTACTGGGAAGACTTCAAACCGAGACCTCGGAGTCCAAACTCGCGGTATCATACGTGAATACGAGAATCGCAGGAACGGAATATAGAACTCTGGCTGAATTCGCTCTATCCCTTGGATTATCCCGGAAGGAGATACCGTTCACTGGACTCTCTATCGGAGAACTGATCAACCGGATCTTCGAGCGGATTCGGTCCGGGGAACGTCATGTGATCTTTGTAATCGACGAGATAGACTATTTGGTGAAGACACATGGCGATGGTAGTTTGTACGAGTTCACGAGGGCGGGCGATAGGATAATTCCTGGCTCTTTGAGTCTTGTAGGCATCTCCAACGACTTGAAATTCAAGGAAGACTTGGATCCACGCGTACTCAGCAGCCTAGGAGAGGAAGAGATGGTCTTTCCCCCGTACAACGTAGAGGAACTAAAAGAGATTCTGAAGGAGAGAGCCGCCATAGCCTTCGAACCCTCTTCATTCTCCGAGTCTGCAATCAATCTCTGCGCTGCAATGGCCGGGTCCGAACACGGCGATGCGAGGCGGGCAGTCGACTTGTTGAGGATAGCTGGTGAGGTCGGCGAACGCGAAGGGCTGCAGACTATCGACGACACATGCGTAAAGAAAGCCTCTGATAAGATGGAACACGACCGCATCGAGGAAGCAGTTCGCTCTCTCCCTCTTCAGAACAAGGTCATACTGCTAGCCGTTTCGAGGTTTATAGGCGGGACGAACACAGGCGAGGTCTACCTCGCCTACAGTTCGATAGTGAAAAAGACTGCGACGGAGCTACTGACACAGCGCCGAGTCAGTGGCATCCTCGCGGAGCTGGACTTGTTGGGCTTGGTCGAGGCAGCGGTGGTGAGCAAGGGAAGGCGCGGGCGAACAAAGAGAATCAGGTTGCTCCTTGAACCTGAGACACTGAACAAAATACTCGGCGAGGATCCTGCACTAACCGGCTTATTCTAGGCTGCGCCGAGCAGACCCTCTTTCCCGAAATTCCTTCGGACCACCTGAAGGCTGGAGAGATTGACGATCGGGATGATGCTGGGCGTGGGTTCAAGACCCATATTTGCTTGGAAGCTCGTTTGCGATTGCCAAGTGCCGGAATTAACCAGGAGCGTTCCCCTGTAGTTCGACACGTCAAAAGCGTGCACGTGACCGCAATGCATGATGTCTGGAACGGGGTCGATGACGAGCATATCGTGAAACTCCGGAGCCAACGCGGTCCTCTTCCCGTAGGTCGGAGCGAGGTGACGCGCCCTGAGCAACAGTTCCATCGCAGCTCCGGGCCTGCTGTAAGAGAGCTCCGGGACAGTGGCGATAATGTCATCCAAGCTCCTGCCGTGATAAACCAAGACACTGACGCCGTGCAACTTCACAGATGCGGGGTTGCCCACTGCCTTGACGTTCTCCATCCTGTAGAGCCCCTCCGCGACTTCAACCGGGACGGCGGGCTGCGGCAGAGCCTGCCTGACGGCGTCATGATTACCTGGCGATACGACGATCTGGATGTGCCTAGGAATCTGCTCTAGCAGCTGTACGGCGAGCAGGTACTGTCTTCTCAAGTCCCTCTCACTCAGCTGCGCTTCTTGGTTGGGATAGACGCCTACGCCATCCACAAGGTCTCCAGCGATCACCACATACCGTATGCGGCCAACAATCTCTCGGTCTCCCAGCTTCCCATTCAGCCAGAGGACGAACCGTTGAAAATCATCGCCGAGAAACATTCGACTACCGACGTGCAGGTCTGACAGGAGGACCGCATAGACCTCATGCGCCGAAGTCGTCGGCTTCTTGTGGGGGATATCGGGAAGAGTCGGAGAGCTGGCGAAAAGCTGCCCGGACCTTGAACGCGACACCTCCACCACAACCAGACTGTCCAACGGAAGGCGCAGAGTCGACTTCGCTACGCTCTCGGAACAGACTATCCGAAGTGTGCCGGTTAAATCGTCGATGGTTAGCTCCGTGTTCCCTCGCCTCTCCACCCGGTTCGACAACAATCCGGCAACTTTCTTGCTCTGACCAGCGACCACACCCTTGGCTGACTGGACCGTCGCCAGCCCTCGCATATCCGGCCTCTTCTGCAAAATCGAAAGAAGGTGCTCGTATCTGTCTCGGAAGAGTTTCTTGTACCCCTCATCCGCCTTGATCGGCGCCAATCGAGGCGTTGGGTCCGCCACAACCTCTAGGCTTGGCTCCAGGTCCGGTTGTGCCGATTCTATCTCATTCTGACGCGTGGCCAAGTCAGGCGGAAGGAATAACTCCAAATCCTCATTCGTAATTCTTCGCTCGGCCGATGAAGTGCCCTTCTTCTGGGCGATAATCCTCTCAACCAGTTCGTTCGCATCAACCTCTGCAGGCAGCTTGGTCAGGAGGTCAAATGCAGACGCATCCAGCATGAACCCTAACGAAAGAGCTTTCATCACCAGCTTCGAGTGGTCGCCAGACAAGTCGGCCTAACTAGGCCTATGCTGATTATAAACAAGGCTTTCGACGCATTTCACACCCTCCTGAATCAAGAGTTCGGCTTCCCCGACATCCCTCGACTCACAATAGACCCTCGTCTTTGGCTCCGTCCCCGACGGTCTGAACATAACCCAAGAGCCACTTCCGAAAACCATTTTGTAGCCGTCAAGCATTCGTTCCTCCTTGATTCTGAACCGCTTGAATGCCTCCCTCGCTCTGCGGACGAGACCGGGTAACTCAACCATCAGAGCGAGATTGGCCTGTCTGTAGTGCCAACTCTCCGGAGCCGTGAGCCCTTCCAACAACCGCAAGTCCTTCGAAATTGTGGTGGCGATGAGGGCCGCGGCATTCATTCCGTCCTCCCACGGCCCCCAAGCCGGGTCTGTCACTTTACTGGGCTCCGTCGCAAAAACACCGCCTTCCTTCTCCAGAGAAGCGAACGTCTTTCCTACCTTGCTGCGGACGACGCGCAACCCCATTGTTATGGCCTCTTCCTCCACGGCGGTCGAGGTATTCTCCGAAAGGATGGCGGCGCCAGAAGTCTTCCCCAACCCCTTTAGGGCCAAGATCGAGCATGCCGAGTCTGGGAGGACGCGACCTACCCGGTTCACCATCACCAGCCGGTCAGCATCTCCGTCGTGAGCGAACCCGAAGTCGACGCCCAGGTTAGGAACCATTCTGGCGAACTCCTCGAGATTCTCGACCGTCGGCTCCGGTTGGCGCCCCGGAAACCGCCAAGATACCTGAGCGTTGACCGGTATAACATCGTGACCAAGACCCTTGAGAACGTACGGGGTGATCAAGCCTCCCGGCCCGGCGGCGCAATCTACCGCGATTCTCAGTCTCTTCCCCGCTGGCTGATATCTGGCAAGCAGCGCTCCTCTGTACTCGTAGAAGATTTCCGCATCTCGTGTAGCCGAACCAAATTTCGCCGAGTTCTTCTTGACCTCTACAGCGAGAGCCCTCTCCACCCTCTCCTCATCCGATTGGGAGAGTTCCATCCCACGTCCGTTGAACAGCTTCACACCGGAGAATTCTGGTGGGTTGTGTGAAGCCGTAACCGAAAAACCGACGAAGCACATTCTGCTCCTTGCGCCGAAGGCGGTCACGGGCGTGGGCACCAGACCGAAGAGCAAGGCATCGCTGCCGGTCGAGTTGACGGCGGCGGCTATGGTTCTCGCCAACAAGGCCGAACTCTTTCGTCCGTCCCACCCTACTCCGTAAGTACCGCGCCCGAAAACGAAGGCCACCGTCTCCGCAAACCGGTAAACCTGCACAGGCGTCTGAGTCTTGTTGAAGACCCCTCTGACCCCGGCTGTCCCGAAGACCTGACCCACCATCTCCTTACCTCTCGATGATCTTCGTCCAGAGTTCAGGTGTTGCCTCCCTGGCCAGATTCAACATCGCATTCGCAACCTCCCTGATCTCCCATTGAGCCTGGAGTGCGGTCCGCTGCCAGACGATGTGCATCAAACTCTTCGCGGTCACAGTCATCACCAACTTTGTCTTTATGGCGTTAGGCAGGACATACCTCGCGTCCTCCTTTGGCACGCCCAAGGCGATCATGTTCTCAAAGGCCTGATACGCCGCCTTCAGCGCTTGGTCGTACACTTTCATGGCGCTCTCGTTCGACTGCACGCTAGGGGGTGTGACGAAGCCTTCCCTCGATGCCGAGGAGAAGCGCTGCGATTCTTGATCGTACGAGGCGACTCTGTGTCGAACAAGCTGGTGGGTCGTCACCCGGCTGCAGTCTTCAATCTCGAACATGTATACGATATGATCAAGCAACTGAGATGAGTCAAACGGCACGTTCTTGACGCGCAGAACGCTCTTCACCGCTTCGAGTTCAGTGTGAAAAAGAAGCTTCACTCGCATGCGATCAAACTCCGAAAGCCACGGCAGTGAACACCGGGCTGGTCTCATTTGCGTTCAGCCGTTCGATGATGGTGCTTGCGAATGGCTTGTGACTTTCATCCCTCCACATCTCGATCAGAGTTCGCGCGTTCATCGCGACCAACCAGTCCCTGCCGTTCAAGGATAGCAACCGAATGAAAGGGTATGCGGTAGCCACTGTTCTCATCTCAGCTTCCGGCGTGTCCTCAATCAACAGCTCCAGACAATAGTGCTCGAAGACGTCCAGCGACTTGTCTTGGAGCGCCCGCGTCAGAAGATACTTCCAGTACTCCCGCCCCTTCTGCTCCAGTTCCGTTTCAATATCTTCGATTGGTTTAGTGCTGTAACAACGTCGCATTGCAACAGCAATGGTCCTCTCCGGATTAGGGGTGTGCCAAACCAAAGAAACCTTCATGACAGGCTGCCAACACATCGGCGTCGTTCTGATTTAAACATCCCTACTTTCGAGGAGCGACTTAGTTGAAGCAAGGTCATCTGAGCTTTGAGAGCACCGGTGGGAGAGTGCCCGCGTTCTTCGTCGAGCCTGCGTCCCCCGCTGGCTCCGTGGTCGTTCTCCATGAAGTGTGGGGCCTCGTGCCACACATAGAGGACGTATGTAAACGCATCAGCAAACTCGGGTTTACAGCGGTCGCCCCAGACCTCTACTGGAAGCATAAGGAGCTGCTTGTCCCAGAAAAGATACGCGCAGCGATGGAGGGCGTGTGGAGCCTCTCCTTGCTTGAGAGGCGTGACATAAACAAGGTCAGGGAGGCTCTGACAAAGAAAGGCCTTTCACACGAGATTATGCAGGTGGCCACGACACTCTACAACCAGGGCTTCAGGGACCAGATGCTGGACGACGCGGTCGCATGTGTGAAATACACCTACGAGAGAACTCCTAGAGTTGTGACCCTGGGATTCTGCTTGGGGGGCGGGATCTCTGCACGAGTCGCTGCAAGATTTTCGCAGCTGACTGCGTGCATCGTCTTCTACGGGGAGCCTCCAGACACTCTTGGGGTCCAGAAGATCAGGGCTCCAATCTTGTCCATCCACGCAGAACAGGACGAAATAATCAACTCGAAAATCCCCGAATTCGTCCACTCTATCTTGGCTTCAGGAAAGGACTTAACTCTGAAGGTGTATCCCGCAACAAGGCACGGGTTCTTCAATGACACGAACAGAGAAATCTACAACGAGGCAGCCGCGGAGGACGCATGGGAGCTCACGAAGTGGTTCCTCTCAAGAAAGCTCCGACAATAACGAGATTATCGACTGTTTCGTGACGTGGAGCCACATGCTTGCGCCTGCCAAAAGTGAGAGGAAAGAGTGACGGGTTAACGCTCCGAGGCGTGCCGATCATGGGCTTCTTACTCAATGATACGCCGTTCATTCTCTGATTTCAGCAGGTTGGGGAAGCCGTGGCTGTTTCGAAACGACATTTTTCGGTTAAATCAGATGATGTTTCCGGCTTCTTTTCACCAAATAAGGTTTGGAATGGTCTTGCTTTGGCGCCGGGGGTGGGACTTTCGCCCGAGTCGGCCTTCCTTCCTGCAACGCTGAGGCTTCCTCCCAGCGGGATTCGAACCCACACGACCCATAGGGTCACGGGCTGACTTGCCTGAACGATCTCGAGTTGCGGATCCACTCCGAGAAGTGGATTGCCCGCGCGTTACCAGGCTCCGCCACCCCGGCAAGACCGGCAGAGCCAAAGGAGCCATTATCTACTTTTTGTCAGAACGCGCTTTCCTCGAAGGCGTTAAACAGTTCTGAACGATTCGCCGCAACCACACGTCGATACTGCGTTGGGGTTTGTCACCACGAAACCTCCCCCCATCAGTTTCTCGCTCTTGTAGTCGATAATCGACCCTGCGATGAACGGGGCACTGGATTTGTCGACAATCACCTTGGCGCCGTACGCCTCGACCACGTAATCGTCTTCAGTAATCCTCTCATCCGGAACCATCCCGTAAGAGAGCCCAGAACACCCTCCCGCGGTAACGAAGACTCGAAGTCCCGCACTCGGCTTTCCCTGCCTTCCCAGATACGCCTTCAGCTCCCTGGCGGCTGTCTCTGTCATCTGGACTATGGGCTTGATCTCCGCTTCCTGAGTCATTCTGGGGCTAGAAGCGTCATCTCCTATAAAAACTATCGCGGCGTCTTGGCGACGGCCGCCATGACCTCTTCGTAGGGTGGCTCGTTGCTGGGAATATCGGTTATCCACTTATACCTCAATATCCCCTTCGTATCCAGCACGAAAACGGACCTCTTGGCCACCCCCTTGTAACCATACCCCACCCAGGGGTCCTGCAGGACGCCGTACAGCTTGGTGACCTTCTTATTGAAGTCACTGAGGAGGGGGAACTGCAGCCCATACGTCTGCGCGAAGACTTTCAGTGTGAAGAGACTATCTACGCTTATCCCCGCAATCTGAGCTCCCACGCCACTGATTCTCGAGAGCCCGTCACGGAAGGTGCACATCTCCTTGTCACAAACACCGGAAAAGGCGAAAGGAAAGAAGGCCAGGGCGGTCGTTCCTTTCTGCAGGAATTCCGCCAGGCTTCTCTGCTGCTTGTTGTAATCAGGTAGAGAAAATTCAGGGACTCTCTGACCGATTCTCAGGACCATGATGCAATACTCCCTCCGTCACTCATTTAAGGTGTACCTCAGCGATGCTCGGGTAGCTTTTGGAGTAACTCCACATACTTCGAGATGAGCGAGACCAGCTGGTCCTGCTTGAGAGTGTCCCGCTCCTTTTCCAGCAGGTCAGCAGCTTCCCTCGCCTTCGAGAGTAGAAGCGTACGGAGAGACGAGGCCACAGCCTCATACGTGACCTCCTCGGTGGTGAGGACTCCTGAGAGGTCGTCGTGATTCGTGCAGATGACCTTCCCATGGTACCTTACTTGGACACCGCCACAAACTGTACAAGGTTCCTTTAGGAGGGTTGCGCCCCGTCGAACGAGTTCAACCGTGAGCTGCATCTTCTCCTTTGAAGCTCTATTCAAGCGAATCAGCACCAACCCCGCAGTTATTAAAACCGGTTTCTGGTAATTCTTCGGGGCATGAGAGCTTAAAGGCGTAGCCGGAGTTCTCTGACGACTTGCAGGCTGTAAAAGGTAGTCAGGCAGAATTATCGCCCGACCGAGGAGACCCTCTCACTCCTCGAGAATTTCCGCTGCATGGTGAACCACTGCATCAGGATAGGGCTCAGGGAGAATGTGACTTCGATGAAGTCTCTCTGCATAAAAGCGTACCACCAGCTCTCCGGTTCCGACCTGCTATCGCCTCACGGCTATCAGTAGGGCCGCAGGGATACTGCGGAACTACCGAAGGGAGGTTCACTCCCGACGGCCCCCAGAGGTGCGAAAAGAAGCTGTGAAGGGAAACGAGACGACGACGATGACTCCAATCCTCCGAGCAGATGGCGGGAAGGTGACTCAGGGTCAAGCCCGAAGTGTTATCAGAACCAAATCAGTTTGGTCCCGACGACAGAAAAGCACATATCCCGTCTAAAGGAAGCGAGGAAGGAAGGCACGACCACGGTGATCAAGACTACGAGTACCAAGATCAAGAAACAGCAGGAAAACGACGCGAAGCTGGTCAAGGCAACCACGACGCTCCAGCAGATAGCCGACTCGAACATAACGCCGAGGAACATTCGGAAGATAGTCAAAGACTCGATCTTGATGCTCCAGGACCCGAAGCAGAGCCTCGCCGTTAGGGCTGCCAACGCGATAAGCCTGCTCGACGAAGTCGCGCAAGACCCGAACATGCCCTCTTTCGCCAGAGTTACGCTATGGTCCGCTGTCTCAGAACTCGAATCTATCAGAGAGCAGTAGGGTTCTGTTGACTCCTCGGCCCAATCGCCGGCGCTAACTTCCATCCACCTGCTCCGGGGATTACTCGCCTTCTCCTGCCTTCGAGGTTTCCTTCACGGCTTCCACTGGATGGCCGAGCCGCACGAACCAGTGCGGCCATCATGTTTCTTGAGGCGATTACGTCCCTATCCTCGCTCTGCCCGCAGGAAGGACACCACACTCGGCTTCCTTTTGAGGGCGATCCTAATCGCATCGTTGCACAAGGCGGAAGTCCTCGAAGAGGGACACTGGTTCGTCAGAAGCCACGTATCTGAACTGGACTGTCTTGACCGTTCGCACATTGTTTCATGTGTGACAGCTATTTAATCGCACGAACAGAAGAGTTAACAGAACTAGCAGTAGGAAGCTTTTAACACAACAAGAAAGAACGGAGAGAGACGCTAGTTTTGCCTGCATGCCCGAAGTGCGGTAACAAAGAGGAAGCGCCTTCCAGATTTTTCACGGTGATTGTCGAGCCGGCCAAAGGAGAGCGCGGCTTGACCGAAAGGAAGGTCGGGATGTACACCTGCTCCAAGTGCGGGACCAAGTTCCCCGCCGTCCTGAGCCGACAGCACTACCTGATCGTCGCGGCGGAAGAGCTCCGTGGCATACAGCAAGAGCTCAAGGCGGTCACGGTTGACAACGAAGAACTGAAATCGAGGGTCCAGGCGATGGCGAAGGAGCAGGAGAGGTTACAGACCTTCCTTGAAAAGGCTCAGAAAGACACCGAACTCAAGCAGCTTGAGACGAAATTCGACGAGCTCGAGACGTACGTCAAGTACCTAAGAAAAGAGAGGGAAGAACTCGAGCAGAAAGCCTTGAGACTGCGTTAGTTAGTTAGTTAGATCTGGACCTTCGGACCCCTGAGATTCCACTTCGAATGTCTCTTCACTGAATTTCGCTGCTTTCTCTTCCAGAACGGCCTTCTCAGTCCTGAGCGCCTGGACCTCACCTTCCAGCGTATTCACCGCCTTCTCCAGCTCCAGCGTCGATATCCTCTCCTTGAGCGTGGCGATATCGCCGAGAAGCGAGTTGCGTTCAGTCTCCAGAGACCCTATCTTCCCCTCGAGCTCCGTCTTGCGGTCTGCGTACTCTGTCACGGTTTCCATCGGAACCAAGGCACCGAGCGCCGCCCGTTCTTTTCTCCAGACAGACGCAAAACAATTCACTTAATCGTAAAAGTGATTCAATCCATGTGATTCGCCCCGAACCGGAGAGCGTTTATGAACGAGGAATTCGCCGACACCCGACGTGAAGGGGGGGATCTGGGTCTGGCCGACGGACCCGAAGATGCAGCGACGGACGCTCAGGAAGGTGTCCCGTTCCCCTCAGCTCTCCACACTCCTGAAGGCAGTAGCCGAGAGCAGCGAGGGACTGAGCAATCCGGAGGTTGGCCAAGTGCTCGGGAACGACTCAGGCTGGCTGGCGATTTGGGCCATAAGACAACTTCTGTCTCTCGGTTTCGTGACTTACAAGACGGACCTTTTCGGCGAACCGAGCAGGTACGTGATAACAGACCTAGGCAAGCGGGCCGCGGCTATCATCTCGGGACAGCCGACCCCGAAACCTGAAGTCTCACAAGCGACCGTCCCCCAACAAAACCCGGCTTGAGTGGATCTTAGCTCGCGAAAGTAGGTACGCCTGCCAGATGCGACAGAACGTCAGGCCGCTCCCTTTTTCATGCCGCGCACGCCCTTCTTCCGCAGTTTCGCCGCATACTTCACAGATTTGATTATGTTCACATATCCAGTGCACCTACAGAGGTTGCCCGAGAGTGCTTCCCTGATCGCCTTCTCGTCCGGGTCCGGGTCGACTTCTAGAAGCTCGTAGGAGGCCAGTATCATCCCTGGAGTGCAGAACCCGCACTGCAGTCCGTGCTTCTCCCAGAATGCAAGCTGGATGGGGTTGAGATTCTCCGCCGTTCCTATCCCCTCGATCGTAGTCACCTTCTTTCCTTCTGCCTGTAGGGCTAGGACCGTACACGACTTCACGCCCCGACCGTCGAGCAAGACCGTGCAGGCACCGCAGTTTGTCGTTTCGCAGCCGACATGCGTCCCCGTAAGGCCCAGCTCCTCCCTCAGGAAGCTGACGAGAAGCATCCTCGGCTCAATCTGGGCGTCTCTCATCTGCTCGTTGACCTCCATGGATACCCGGACCTTGGTCATCTTTCTGCCTGCCTTCTCACCGCCGCTTGGATCGCCCGCGCGGTCATGGTTTCCACCATCGCGCGTTTATACTCGGCCGAGCCTCTAAGGTCCCCGGAGGGCTGGGCCTCCTCAGCTGCCGCCCTCGAGGCCCGGTCGATGACGTTCTTGTCCGGCTTCGCTCCTTTCAGAATCTCACCTGCTCTCGCCGCCTTCACCACCGTCGGGCCCACGCCTGTGAGGGCTATCCCAGCCGCTGCGCATCTGCCATCCGAAGACATCTCCAGTACCGCCGCGACTCCGACGATTCCGAAGTCGCCTGCCTGCCTCTCCAGTTTCAAATACGCTCCTCGTCTAGTCGGCCCAATCGGTACTTTCACTTCGACGAGTACCTCCGTTCCCTTCAGCGCGGTGGTAAACGTGTCCACAAAGAAGTCTCCCGCAGGAATGACCCTGCTTCCTCCGCCAGAAGCGGCCACGATGCTGGCGCCCGCCGCCACCATGACCGCAGGCATATCGTTTGTCGGGTCGGCGTGAGACAGATTACCCCCGATGGTGCCCATGTTACGGACGAGTGGGTCGGCAATCTGGTGGGCGCATTGGCTCAGGATTGGGCAATGCCTCCTGACCAGGTCAGAGCGGGCTATCTCGCCCATTCTCACCAAGGCGCCGATCGCAAGGTCGTGCCCTTCGTCCCTGATATACGACAGGCCTGGAATCCTCCCGAGGTCAATCAGATGAGAGGGGGACAGTAACCTCAGCTTCATCAGCGGGATAAGACTCTGCCCACCAGCCAGGAACTTCGCATCCGTCCCATACTTCTCCGCGAGCGATGAAGCCTCAGCGACTGATTTCGGCGCATGGTATTCGAAGGGCTTGGGGTTCATCCGCTTTCGGGGCCTCGCGACTTCAGTAAAATCTTTACCTATCGAGTTCGGCAGGTTTGACGCATTGCCTTCCGTTCAGGCCGTGGTGAAGGAGGAGACCCCCGTCCTCGGCCAGCCTCTGAAGAGGGTCGAGGACCCCAAGTTCATAACCGGAACCGGCCTCTTCGCAGACGACATCACTCTCCCAGAAATGCTTCATTCGGTCTTCGTCAGGAGCCTCTACGCACACGCCCGTATAAAGCGGGTCGATGTAACGGAGGCTTTGAAGCAGCCCGCCGTGAGACTGGTGCTCACCGGGCAGGATTTGCTCAACCGGGTCAACAAGATGCCAGCCGTCGGAGAGTGGGGGGACACGAAGCCCACCGACAGACCCGTCTTCCCCGTTGAAGAAGTCAACTTCGCTGGCGAAGCCGTCGCGCTCGTCGTCGCCGACGATGTGTACTCAGCCGAGGACGCAGCGGAGCTTGTCCAGGTGGACTACGAGGCCCTCCCCGCCGTCGTCGACATGGAGAGGGCGGCCAGCCCGGACTCGCCCAGGGTGCACGAGTATCTCAATGACAACATAGGGTACAGGTCGACGAAGTCGTCCGGCGACGTGGCAAAGGCGTTCAGGGAGGCAGACCACGTCATCAAGCTACAGCAGGAATTCCCCAGGCTTTCGGCCGTCCCGATGGAGCCGCGAAATGTGATAGCGGCGTACGAAGAAGCTTCAGGGTTCCTCACTGTGTGGCTCTCCACACAGGCTCCTCACGATGCCCGAGAGGAGATCGCCGGCATACTGAAGCTACCGGAGACCAAGGTCAGAATCGTCGCGCCCGACATGGGCGGCGGCTTCGGTCAGAAGGCAGCGGTCTTCCCAGAATATGCCGCGGTCTGCTTCGCGGCCATGAAACTCGGTAAGCCCGTCAAATGGATCGAGACCAGGGGGGAGAACCTGATTGCGTCTTCCCACGGCAGGGGGCAGAAGCAGTTCATAGAGGCGGCCGTCAGGAAAGACGGCAGGATTCTGGGCCTGAAGGCAAAGATAATCTGCAACGGGGGCGCCTACAGCGCCTGGGACTTCTCCATGCCCGACATTACAATCGGGATGGCCCCCGGCGTCTACGACATCCCGGCGTTCAAGGCCGAGGCTGTGACCGTCTTTACTAACGAACCTCCCATCGGGGCATACAGGGGAGCTGGAAGGCCCGAAGCCACCTACCTGATAGAGAGGACTGTGGATGTGATCTCACGGAGACTCAAGCTGGACCCCGTCAAGGTCAGGCTGAAGAACTACATACCCAAGAGCAAATTCCCCTACAAGTCGGCCGGGGGCCACACCTACGACAGCGGTGACTACGAGGGCAACATGAGGAGGGCACTCGAACTCTCGAGGTATGACGAGCTTCGCGACTTCCAGAGGGAGGCGAGGGCCAAGGGGAGGCTTGTGGGCATTGGGGTGGTCACCTACGTGGAGGTATGCGGATTCGGTCCTGACTTTCCTCAGACTGCGTCCGTGGCCGTGAGTCGGCATGGAAGAGTGACAGTAACCGTCGGAACCAACCCTCATGGCCAGGGCCATTCGACACCCTTCGCACAGATTGTGGCACAGGAGCTCGGGATAGACGTGAACGACATAGTGGTCCTGTACGGCGACACAGCCGCAATTCCTTGGGGCACGATAACCGCAGGGAGCCGCTCCGCCGTCGTCGGCGGCAGCGCCGTCCTTCTGGCCTCCAGAAAGGTCAGGGAGAAGATGAGCAAGATCGCGGCGAAGATGATGGGATTAAGGGGCGACAGAATGATTTTCAGAGATGGAAAGATCCTCTCTGCGACTTCGTCGAAGAGCCTGCCGTTCACGGAAGTCGCCGAGACGGCCTACTCTCCTCAAGCCCTTCCGCCGGGGATGGAGGCAACCCTCTACGAGTACTGCGCATACGCGCCCCCCGGCAACGCGTTCCCCTTCGGCACCCACGTGGCGATGGTCGAGGTGGACAGAGGGACGGGAATCATCAAG
>VBPQ01000148.1 GCA_005877185.1 Nitrososphaerota archaeon | reverse complement strand
TACTTCGACTACCGGAGCGGGATCGACCTTGCGACCACACCCACCCCGTTCAGCGGGGGCAGCACGATGCTTCCGCGCAAGCTGATGACTCCTGTGAGCGTCCTCACAATGGGTGCCCTACTTTTGGGATTCGGAGTTGCAATCGGTTCCTACTTCGTCTACCGATTCTCGTTCGACCCTCTCCTTACCGGAATCCTGGTCATAGCTGCGCTCTCTGTGGTGTCCTATTCATCGGTGACCTCGAAGCTGGGCATAGGAGAGCTCGTGGTCGGCCTGAACTTCGGCCCTCTCCTTCTGCTTGGAACCTATTATGTCCAAACTAGAATGGTGAGCCTCGAACCGATCATAGTCGGACTACCCTTGGGCATCCTCACCGCGGGCATACTCTACGTAAACGAATTCCCCGATACAGATGCCGATCAAGGCAGGGGGCGCAACCACCTGGTCGCAAGATGGGGTAAGGCAAGCGCGGCAAATCGTTTCAACTTCTTGATGGCTGCTGTCTACATCATTCCCGTGGTCGGTGTGTTCGCTCGAGTCGTTAGCCCCGTCGCATTGCTTTCTCTTGTGACACTCCCCAAGGCAAGGACGACAAGTAGACTGCTCCGCCAGAACTACGACAAGGTCACGGAGCTAATTCCGGGAATGGCGTCTATGGTGATGACCACTCTGTTCACTGGAATGGCGCTCTTCGTCGGTTACTTGCTTCTCGGCTTAATCTGAGACGCCGTCCTCCATATGCTGTCCAGCGACCTTCTGACCGATCTGGCGAACGGCTCGCTGATTATCAGCACAGCTATCGAGCGGAACTGCTCCTGGCTGGAGGGGTCAGGGACGCCTAACATCACAACATCATCAGCGACCATTATGTCCAAGAAGAGGTTCTCGGCTTCCCTGAGCTCAAATCCTGACTGAGCAACAAAACTGATGTCATCCTCGGTGAGAGCCGCATGCTTCGGGACCAGTATTCGGACTGGTGTGGATCTTCCCTTCAGATATGGTCTGAAAAACTCCTTCGCTCCGAGCGATTTCTGGGCTACCAACATGATATCCTTCGATGCGGATATGACCTCCCTGAACTTGCTGCTTATCGCATTTATTCCCCTAAGAAGGATCACGTCCTGGGTATCGGGCGGTGCGCTTCTCATGGCCGGACCTAGCTTCTTCACCAGTTCCTCCGCCCACCTCGCTCTTTGGTCTTGTTCCTTCGCGAAAGCGGTTGCGAACTGGGCCTTTCTGGCCTCTAGGGCCGCCTGAGGCGAAATCGCGGAGAACTTCTCACCTCGCTCTTCCACGAATCCCTTTGCCTCCAGACTTCTGAGGGTGTCGTAGATGCGGGGAAGGGGCACCTGAGATTCAGCAGAGATCTGACGCGGAGTCATTTGGCCCTTGGTCAGAGCTAGGTAGACTCTAGCTTCGTACAAATTCAGTTTGAAATTTTCCACGAGAAGCTGTTCAAGATTCATTTCGCCGCGTTCACAAGTGGGTTCGTTATATGTGGGTTCGCCTTGCTTCTAGGTTGCAGCTGACTACGTACGTTTGGTTCCAGGGTGCACGCTTGTTGAACAATCATGATAGGGTATATGATTCTACTGTCTAGAACGCTCTCGTTACAAGTGCTGCAATAAGGCTTGAAAACAGTCTAATCGAGTGATTTCAGTCCAAAATCTAGTGCGGGGGGTGGGATTCGAACCCACGAACCCGTCCTCGTCGGGTTGAGTCGACTCTAAGGGATGGGAGCCTCAGTCCCACGCCGTTGACCAGGCTTCCCGCTGATTGCTCTGGGCGACCCCCGCGCAATGTGAACCCACTCCTGTCAATTCTAAAAACTCTTCCAACGAGGCAAGCATTTATCGGATGTTCTGAACGGGTCCAAATCTGGGCCGGTATAGCTCAGCCTGGTAGAGCACACCTCTCTGGGGGCTCAGACGCCTCGTAAGCGTGGGGTCGCGCGTCCAAATCGCGCTACCGGCTCCTAAACTCACTAGTGTTCTTATCGGCTAGCGCAATGAATCTTCCTGCACAACCAGACTCGCGAAGAACGAAAGGAGAGACTTTGCATTGGAATCGATGGTTTCCCTTCGCAGGAGATTCTAACTCTTCGCGGCGCTGGTTCCCTATTCGATACTTCTGTCGAAGCGTGCGGTCAACCACACAAGCAGCAAATACATGATCACGCTTAGGATGATTATCAGCGCTCCGACGAGCGGGTCAACGAAGTTGACCGTGAAGAGACCCAGGATGAATAGCATTACGACCGCGGCGAGGGAGAGGCGGCTCTTCCTGACGGTTGGTCTGTCCACGGTGTGCCGTGGCGCCGCACTGAATAATTCTTTACGCCGTTCCGAAGGTCAGTCCTATCTCTCGAAGCCACTTGCGGTAGGCGATCGCGATCCTATCCGAGCGGAGATGCAACTCAGCCTGGAGGTCAAGCGGGAGCCGCTCTGGTCTCTGAGATTCGACGACAGGAATGTCCTGCCCAACAACCTTCTCTTGGAACCCAATCAGTTCCTCTTCGGGTATGTCCTGCCCATAGTTCATGGCTATGCACATCCAGCCCTTGCTCTGGAATTCGTCCAGTGGTGTCACGCTGAACTGGATTGCATACTTTTGTCCGTCGCTCTCCTTCGAGAAGTACACTGTGAACGGTCGCCTTGCGCCGTACGTGTAGTTCACGTATTTTCCGACGCCAGTCCCGTCCGGGTCTGGCTGCCAGACGCGCACGTTTGTTGCGAGGATTCCCGTCGGGCCCGACTCGACCTGATAGTCTTCGATGGTCGTGTGCTCTTTGTCTCCGAGAAGACCCTCGTGGACGAACGGGAAGTGGCCGACGTCGAGGAAGTTCTCTACTGCGCGGGGAGCGCTCGCCCTGTAAAGGAAGGGCTTGCAGATAATCTTCCGATAGCTTGAATCCTGCCATTCAGGGAAAGGAGGAACGTCCTCGGTGGGACTTCCCAAACTTGTCCATACATATCCGTACATTTCCTTGGATGGATAGACCCTGACGTGCGCCGTCTTGGGCGGGACTTGGTCAGGGTGAGCCGGGAAACGGACGCACTGCCCCTCCGCGTCATAGGTCCAACCGTGATAGGCGCAGACAAGATTTTCGCCTTCCACGTGTCCGAGGGAAAGCCGGGTGCCGCGATGCATGCAGAGGTCCTGCCAGACGTGTACTTCCCCCTTCATTCTCCAGCAGACCAGGTCCTCCTCGAGTAATCTGGCGCCCGCGAGTCCACCTTCAGGAAGGTCGGAGGAACGAGCGATTACGTGCCAATCGTCCACGAGCACGGTGTCCTTGGAGTTTGAACCGCTCATCATCACTCTGGCGGAATTTCCTTGTACGCCAGAGACATATCGATTCCTCTCCTTCTGAGGTACGATCTCGCAGCGAGGTAGAGGGAAGCCCCCAGGATTATGGAGAAGACGTTGAATCCACCACTGAGGGCGTTGACGCCCCAGGTGGAATAGTGGCCGA
This sequence comes from Nitrososphaerota archaeon, assembly GCA_005877185.1. Lineage (GTDB taxonomy): Archaea > Thermoproteota > Nitrososphaeria > Nitrososphaerales > Gagatemarchaeaceae > TA-13. The sequence goes on along the minus strand of VBPQ01000148.1, from coordinate 364 downwards.
GAAAGAGCCATGTGACATAGGAGAAGACGATGATGTTGCCTAATCCCGCGAGTGTCAGCAGAATCCTCCCTCTCCCGCGCTCGTTCTTCCTCGCGTGAAGCACCGCCGCGAGTCCGACGAAAACGAAGTATATCATCGAGCCGGTTATCGCTCCAAAAAGTGATGAAGCGCCTGCAAAGTAGTATGATGCGAGCCCCACGAGGCTGATTGTGAACACAAGGTCTATGGCGTGCGCGATAACAGGCGACCCGAATCTTGGGCTCACGAAGGAGACTTTGGCTGGGAGGAATCTGTCAAATGACTGTGCCAAGAGGTACCTGGAAATCACGATGATCCCGTAAGCTAGGATCGCCACAATCCATAC
>VBPQ01000147.1 GCA_005877185.1 Nitrososphaerota archaeon | reverse complement strand
GGGTTTCGGCACCCCGACCAGTTTCAACAACTACTTCAACCAGCACCCGATCCCAGGAACCGGTCCGTACTCTGTAACTCAAGTTGTGCAGAATTCGTACGTGAAATTCTCTCAGAACCAGAAATACTGGGGTAAGAGCCTCAGCGCTGCTGAGATAACAGCACAGCCGATTTGGGACCCCGGACACGCTGCTAACGTCATCGTCTACTACAAGCCCAACAACATCGCCAGGGTCACAGACCTTCAGAACAAGGTGGTTCATATTTCAGCGGTCGAGCCGAGTGAATGGCCTGTCATTACCGCGAATCCATCATTCTCCTTCCTGGAGCTTCCTCCTTGGGCGGGCGAGGTTTCTCTTCTTGGGCTGAACGGACACGTATACCCGACGAACATGACGGCGGTTAGGCAGGCGATTGTACACGCCATAAATTACACCGACGTGTACGCCAAGGCCTATCAGGGGCTGATGACCCCCTATGTAGGCCCCGAGTATCCGGCGTGGCGCGACTTCTACAACCTCGGAGGCGTTTCGGAATACACATACGACCTGAACTTGGCAAAACAGCTACTGACTCAGAATCACATCGACACCTCCAAATTCCCCTCACTCACCTTCAATGTTCAGGCTGGTTGTGAGTCTTGCACCAACGTCGCGGAAGTGATACAGTCTGACCTCAGCTCAATCAATATGACGGTAGACATCCATGTCATCTCCACAGCCCAGTACTACTCGCCATTCGGGAGTTACCAGACCAACCTCCAGAATGCTGGGCAGATCGGGCAGCTCGCATTCGTCAACTCCGGCTTCGGATGGTCACCAGCAACACTCACACCTGCCGACTACTGGGTCACCTTCGTGAACAACGCCTCGGTCTGGGGCAATTGGCCGGCCTACTCCAATCCCACGGTGCAGAAGTGTGTCAACGCATTCACAAGCACCTCCGACGTATCGACGATACAGTCACTATGCACGGCAGCTCAGAAACAAATCTTCAACGATGCGCCGTACGCGTGGATAGGCCTCTTCAAGCTCTGGCTACCTCCAGGCGGTTCCCTTGTGTGGGATCACAACACGGTCAAGGGATTCTTGGTAGACCCAGTCTGGAACGGCCAAAACACAGGGCCGGTATTCAACACAGTTACTTTCGGCTAGGTTTCCTTCCTGACACCCCGACTCTTTTTTCTTCAGTTTCAGTAAGAATTTATTCCATCAACTGGTTTGGAGGCCGTTGGAATCCAAGAACTCGCCGAAGGAACGTCGGAACTTCCTGACGAGCGAGCTTCTGAGGGTCGAAGCAGACTGGGTGATAGTCTCACACCCCAAGCACATCTTCTACCTGACGGGATTTCCTTCGAACCTGAACGCGTGGTACTCTCTTATGAAGGGACCCCGTTCCACTTCGTTCATGGCCCTCCGTTCAGACGGGAGGTGCGCCCTCCTCCTAGGACGGTCCGAACTCGAAAACCCGTTCACTGGTGAGCGAACCGACGCCGTTCGAGGCCTGGTAGATGTAACGGAGTATGAGGATTACAGCCTGAAGGGCGAGATGATTGCCTACGGCGACAGAGTGGCAGCGGAGATGAAGAGATGGCTTGGTGGGCTTGACCGACGCAGGTTCAGGAAAGTCGCGATCGAGGAATGGCATCTTGCCGAAGTGTACCGTGATGCCCTGCACACTCTTCACCCCGATGCTCGGGTCGTTGGAATATCGAAGTTCTTGGTTGAGATGAGGATGTCGAAGGGAGACGACGAGGTGGAGAAGCTGGTGAAAGCGACGGAGATGCTGGACCACTCGTACAGTGTTGGTAGGGAGAATTCGAGGCCAGGAAGGTCCGAGCTGGATGTCTACGGGGCGATAAACGAAGATGTCTTCCACAGGTACGGCCCGTTCGCCTGGGTGGTGGGGGATCATGCATCGGGCGAGAGGAGCCTCGGGGTAGGAGGCGTGCCTACTCATCGAAAACTGAAGAGGGGGGACACGTTCATTCTCGACCTTCAGGTGGCTCACGATAACTACTGGTCCGACATGTGCAGGACGTTTGTAGTCGGAAGGAAGCCCAGCAGGGAGCAAGAGTCGGCTTTGGCGGTGGTAAAGGAGGCGATGGAGGAAGCGGAAAACCTGCTGTACCCAGGGACGAAGGGGAAGGTAGTGTACGCGTCTGTCTCGAGAGCGTTGGCGGACCACGGATACTCAGACCTTCCACACCACGCCGGGCATGCTATCGGGCTGGACGATCAGGAAAGGCCCTGGTTCATACCAGCCGAAGAAAGGAAGCTCGAGGAAGGTTCCGTCTGCGTCGTGGAGCCGGGAATTTACCGCAAGGATACCGGCGGCATAAGAATCGAAGATGTCTTCGTGGTGACCGCCAAAGGCCCGAAGAAGCTGTCGCACTTCCCAGTGAAGCTAGGCTAGCGCGCACTGCTGATCAGACGCTCGCTGAGGCATTGAGCGTGAACTCCTGGTCGAACGATTGGGCTAGATTTCGCGTCCCAGTTTCGCCGCATCGTACATGGCGTTCCCAATCCTGGCGCCACCGATTCTCGCATCACCAATCAAATGTACCTCAGGGACCCTCCCCCTAAAGACCCCGTAGAGTGAATCTTCCTGGCGCCTACCCGTAATCAGCACCAGGTTATCGACTTCCTCTTGTCTCACGCTGTCGCGTTCGTACAGATTGTACAAGGTCACGGTCTTTCCCTGTACTCTCCTGACCCAGGTGAAGGGTGTGACCTTGACTCGTGCGGAAAAGAGTCGTGGGAGAAGGTGGTCCCAGTGATTGTAGAGGTTCGTCTCGAGCCCAGTGTAGGCAAGGGGGGTGACCACCTCGACATTCTTCCCCCTCCTCCCCAGGTGCTCGGCAAGACCGGGTGCCTCGATGAAGCTCAACGAGTCGGCTATTATTACACGCTCCCCAGCCTGGACCCGTCCTTCCCAGATGTCCTGGTCTGTGCAGACCACTTGTTCCTCCCAGCCGTCCACTTCGTTCATCGTGTAGGGCTGGAAGCCGGTCCTTATCGGTGAGGATCCGGTCGCGATGATGACGGCAGAAGGTTTCTCTTCCTCGAGTAGAAACTGCACGACGGTTTCGTCCGCGGTCACCTCCATTCCGTACTTGACTTCAACCCCTAGGCTCCTGACTTGGTCTACCAGCCACCTCACTATGGCGCTGATGTTCTCCCGCCCGGGGAGCATCGCGGCGATCGGCGCCTGTCCGCCGGGCTTTCTCGCCTTCTCGTATACAACGACCTTGTGCCCCCTCTCGGCCGCGACCCTGGCAAACTCAAGACCAGCTGGACCTCCCCCGATCACCAATATCTTCTTCCTCGCCGCCGCCGGGTGGAGAGTCCCCACCCCCCAATCCTTCTCCCTGCTAACGATGGGGTTGACCGTACAGGAAATGGGGAGTCCACGAATCATCCTCCCCCAGCAATCCTGGAGGACACCGATGCACGGTCTTATTTCGGAGAGCCTCCCTTGCACGGCTTTGTTCGGAAGTTCTGGGTCGGCGATCAGTGCCCTCGTCATTGCGACGATGTCTGCCCGCCCGCTGGCCAGCAGGCTCTCTGCAAAAGTCGGGTCTACATACTTTCCTACAACGCCAACCTTGGTTCTCTTGAGCACACTCTTCAGGGGAGTTGTGATCCGGAGGTTATACCCACTCTCGACATACATTGGCACAGCCTGCCAATCCTCCTGCTGGGGGGAGTATCCCTGGTCAGCGGTTATCCAGTCGATTCTACCGTCCAGTCTCCTCGCAATCTGTGCGGCATCTTCGGGCCTGTGACCTCCCTGGAACCTCTCGTCCCCCATCAGCCGCATTCCGACGGCTATCTCTTCTCCAACGTATTCTCTTATCCTCCTGATGACTTCTTCCAGGAAGCGCATCCTGTTCTCCAAAGAACCTCCCCATCTATCCTTCCTATGATTCATCACAGGAGAAAGGAACTCGGAGATCAGGGCGCCATGCGTCCCGTGCAGGTCGACACCGTCCAGTCCCGATTCTCGAACCAGCTTGGCCGCGACTCCATATCCTTCCAACTGTGCCTCTATCT
>VBPQ01000146.1 GCA_005877185.1 Nitrososphaerota archaeon | reverse complement strand
GCGAGCAAATTGGTTGGCTCCTTGAAGAAGATGTTCATCCCAAGCATCGTCCTGTACGAGACGGTATGGGTCCTGCGAAAGCTCGACCTCGCTCCCGGGAAGGTAAATACAGCCATCGAGGCGATCGTCAGGAATCCCAAGACCTCCGTCGTACCCGACGACGGGAATTTCGCGGTCGATGCGATCAGACGCGTCGTCGCGGAAGAAGCTGAGTTAGCCAACTTCGATGATAAGATAGTGCTTGCGACAGCCCTCAAACTCGCTAGGCCGGTCGCGACCTATGATCGGGAACTCAGGCGCCAAGCGTCACAAGCAGGAATATCGATACTAGGATGAATTCGGGCCTCTGCCCTCAAGCCTCGACCGAGAGCGCCGGAAAGTTTAACGGACTAATTCGGGGCTAGCAGGTATTCTTCCGCGAACGAGTGAGTAGGTTCGAGCCCCCACGAACCTGCGGCTGTAGAATCATTCGCTGAATCAGAGGTTAACTGCCGCTCGAGAGGAGGTGTGCTTCCGTCGGTACGAGCTCCTTTCCTCACTGGGTCCGCTGCCAAGGACAAACCTTCGAACGTCAACGAACCAAGAAGGGAGACGCCTTCACTACAGAAGATAATGAAGGTCGACGAAATGCTTTCACCTTGAACTTCTGCGCCCATCTCGGTCAGATCTTCGACGACCCGGAGGAGGCCGGAGGACCTTTGGAGCTGCGAACGACGTGATCGCTGTCGACCAATTTGCTGTTCGAAGAAGAGGATGCCCAGTTCCAAGTCAAGTTGAAGCCTAACCAAAGGCAGAGCCAAATTTCTGACCCAGCAACCTCTCGCAAGACTTGATATGTCCCCTCGCGGTCTTCAAAACCGAGGGCGCGTAGTCTCTGAAGTACTCGATTCCTATGCCTTCCTCGTAGGCATACTCTGCTAGAGACCTCAGCTCCGCAAACTTGGAGATTGTCGATGCGAGTTCAGCAACTGGAAACCAAGACGGAATGTCCTCCCTCCCCGAAAGCTCTCTGAAGACCGCACTGATATCGTGTTGCTTCGGAAACTCTATCGAGAGCGCGAGCAATACCGCCTTTGAGGAGACCTCGACGGCCATCTGAGACGAGAAGACGACGTCGTCCCACCTCACGTCGTCCAAGGCTCGGGAAGCGCCCCTCAACCACCTTCCGCTCCTCTCCAGAGCCTTCTTCGCCATGTCAAGGTTGCTTACCAAGCTCTACAACCTCCCCCAAGCTTGTTCGCTTCATCACCCAGTATGAGCCACCGTCGGGAAGAGTCACCCTCCTAGTCCCGGCACTCTTCGCCCAGCTCCTGATCGAGTCCATGAAGCCCTTCATCACTCCATCTCGGTCAAAGAGTATCACCCCGTCGAAGGAGATATCCAGGTACAAGGTCCTGAACTCCTTGAGTTCCTCTGGTGAGAGTGGCACGTGATGGATCGCAGGCCAGAATCCTTGATTTACGCATGCGGAGTGCTCGAGGGAGAGAGCGAGTCTTGCCTTCAGTGCGTACAGCTCATCGATCCTCTCCCATGCCTTCCTCTCTTCCCACCCTTTCACGACCAAGAGCAGGTCTATGTCGCTTTCCTTTCGCCAGTTCCCCTTGGCCACCGAGCCGAAGAGGACCACCCCCTCGAGGCTGTCCCGGTACCTCTCGTAGAGGAGTTCGCAGTATCTCCTCAGAAGAGGCGAGTAAGCCGAGTGCGGCACCCTATCAAAGTTGACGAGGAGTGGTCTCTTCCCCGCCGTGAGCGTGTATTCTTCGAGTATCTCGGCGACGCGGAGGCCCCCCTCCGTGAGCCTGTAGGTACCCTCCGCGCTGACGAGCAATCCTTCATTCTCGAGCTTCCTGATCTTGGCCGAGAGGGTTCTCGGGTTGCGCAGAATCTGGCTGAGGTGGACGAATCGCGCGGAAGTGCGTGCCCTTATTGCAAGAAGTAGCGAGAGGGCCCTCTCGTCAATCATTGCCGCTATACTATATCATGAGGTAGTTATACTTTACCTATGTATAGTTGAGGCCTGGAACCGAAAAAATCTGGTCCGTGGCGCCCCCCGCGATCCCAACCTTTGCCCGACTGAAGCTCTGCCGAATAGTGGTCAGCTCCTGCTACTCACCACAACTACATCTCCCTT